>NZ_JBFAGK010000004.1:103564-152721 GCF_040660135.1 Streptomyces sp. NPDC050997 | reverse complement strand
TGGGACGCAGTCCCGGGGAGGAGCCCCGGGCCAGAGCCCCGGAGCCCCCGCGGGGTGCAGGGGCGAAGCCCCCGCAGAGGGGTGCAGGGGACGCAGTCCCCGCCGGGGTCGAATGGGCGGAGCCCCTGGGGATGGGACGGGTAGGGGCGGCGGGGGCGAAACCCCTCTAGGACGCGAACAGACGTACCGGCCACGCCGCATGCACCTCAGCAGAGATCTCCAGCAACGGCGCGGACCCCGCGGGCAACGCCTCGACCCCTTCGTCGAGAACCGACCGCGCCGCCTCCACCGCCGCATCCGCGACCCGGTCCACCTCCGGCGCCAACCGGGCCAACACCCCCGTAGCGTCAAAGGGATCCAGACTCAGCAACCGCACCGTCGCAGACGCCGGCCCGCTCACACTCTCGTACAGCGCGCAGTACGCCGCATCAACGGGCCCCAGCCCCGCCGCCCGGGCCGCGAGCCCGAGCACCACCGGCTGATGCGCCCCCTTGGGGAACTCCCGTGCCAGCGCGTCGAGTTCCGAGGACGGCCAGGTCGCCCGTGCGGCCCGCATCAGCTGGCGGCCCAGCCTCCGCGCGGCGACCCGCAACGCGGGCGACGGCGTCCGCGCGTCCGCCGCCGCGTCCAACTCCACGGGATCCACGCCGAGTACGGCGGCCGCGGCCAGCGCGGCGGCGACCCGCCCCGTCGTGTGCAAGCGGCCCCGGCAGAAGTCCTCCAGGCTCGCCGCCCCGGTGACCCGGCCCGCCTTGACGGCCGCCTCGGCCCCGCCGGAGTGCGCGTGGCCCCCGGCGGGAAAGCGGCCGTCGGCCAGGACGAGAAGTGCTGCTCGTGACATGGGATCCGTGCCCTCAGAAGAGGAAGTAGCGCTGGGCCATGGGCAGTTCGGCGGCCGGAGTCGCCTCGACGAGCTCCCCGTCGATGTGCACGGCGAAGCTGTCCGGGTCGACCCGCACCAACGGCCGCGCGTCGTTCTCGCGCATGTCCGCCTTGGTCACGCCCCGCGTCGACTCGATGGCGACGAAGCGCTTGCCCAGCCGCAACCGCTCCGGCAGCCCGTCCTCGATCGCGAGCGGTGCCACGAAGTTGAACGAGTTGGAGCCGGGTGCCCGCCCGATCGCCCCGTACATCGGACGCGGCAGGATCGGCTGCGGGGTCGGGATGGAGGCGTTCGCGTCGCCCATCTGCGCGTACGCGATCTGCCCGCCCTTGATCACCAGGTGCGGCTTGACGCCGAAGAACGCGGGTTCCCACAGCACCAGGTCGGCGAGCTTGCCGGACTCGACGGAGCCGATCTCGTGGGCGAGGCCCTGGGCGACGGCGGGGTTGATCGTGTACTTGGCCACGTACCGCCGTACCCGGTGGTTGTCCGCGCGTCCGTCACCCGGCAGCGCCCCCCGCCGTCGCTTCATCACGTGCGCGGTCTGCCAGGTCCGCAGGACGACCTCGCCCACCCGCCCCATGGCCTGCGCGTCGGAGGAGATGATCGAGATGGCGCCCAGGTCGTGGAGGATGTCCTCCGCGCCGATGGTGGAGGGCCGGATGCGGGACTCGGCGAAGGCGAGGTCCTCCGGCACGGCAGGGTTGAGATGGTGGCACACCATCAGCATGTCGAGGTGTTCCTCGGCGGTGTTGACGGTGAACGGCCGGGTCGGGTTGGTCGAGCTCGGCAGCACGTGCGGCTCGGAGACCACGGTCATGATGTCAGGCGCGTGCCCGCCGCCGGCGCCCTCGGTGTGGTACGCGTGGATGCCGCGGCCGGCGATCGCCGCGAGGGTGTCCCCCACGAACCCGGCCTCGTTCAGGGTGTCCGTGTGGATCGCGACCTGGATCCCGGTCCGGTCGGCGACGGTCAGCGAGGCGTCGATGACGGCCGGGGTGGAGCCCCAGTCCTCGTGCAGTTTCAGGCCGAGCGCGCCGCCGCGGATCTGGGACAGCATCGCCTCGTGGGAGACGGTGTTGCCCTTGCCGAGGAAGCCGATGTTCAGGGGGTACTGCTCCATCGCCTCCAGCATCCGGGCCAGATGCCACGGACCGGGCGTGACGGTGGTCGCCTTGGAACCCTCGGCCGGTCCGGTGCCGCCGCCGACCAGCGTGGTGACGCCCGCGGACAGTGCCTCGTCGGCGATCTGCGGACAGATGAAGTGGACGTGCGCGTCGACCGCGCCCGCGGTCAGGATCCGGCCGTTGCCCGCGATGATCTCGGTCTCCGGTCCGATGACCAGGTCGGGGTGCACCCCGTCCATGGTGTCGGGGTTGCCCGCCTTGCCGATCCCGGTGATCCGCCCGTCGCGGATGCCGATGTCGGCCTTGACGATGCCCCAGTGGTCGACGATCACGGCACCGGTGATGACGGTGTCGGGGGTGCCCTCCGCCCGCGTGGCCCGTGACTGGCCCATGGACTCGCGGATGACCTTGCCGCCGCCGAACACGGCCTCGTCACCGGCCAGTCCCGGCCCGCCGGAACGGTCCTCCTCGATCTCGATCAGCAGGTCGGTGTCGGCGAGCCGGACCCGGTCGCCGGTCGTCGGTCCGAACAGGTCGGCGTACTCGGCACGCGATATCTCAGGCATCGAGGGCACCTCCGGTCTCCCCGCGCAGGCCGGGCACCACACGGGCCCCGGCCAGCGGCACGAGTTCGACGTCGACGGGGATGCCGGGCTCGAAGCGCACGGCGGTGCCGGCGGCGATGTCGAGGCGCTTGCCGCGGGCGGCACCGCGGTCGAAGTCCAGCCCGGGGTTGGCCTCGGCGAAGTGGTAGTGGGAGCCGACCTGGACGGGCCGGTCGGCGGCGTTGAGGACGGTCAGCCGGGTGACCTCGCGGCCCTCGTTGTAGACGATCGGATCGTCCGCGAACAGGATCTCTCCGGGAATCATGGCGGCCTCTCCCGTCAGACGATCGGGTCGTGGACGGTGACGAGCTTGGTGCCGTCCGGGAAGGTCGCCTCGACCTGGACGTCGTGGATCATCTCGGCGATGCCCTCCATGACGTCGTCCCGGGTGAGCAGCTTGCGCCCGGACGCCATGAGTTCGGCCACGGTACGACCGTCCCGGGCGCCTTCGAGGATGTGCGACGTGATGAGGGCGACGGCCTCGGGGTGGTTCAGCTTGAGTCCACGGGCCCGGCGCTTCTCGGCCACGTCGGCCGCCACGTGGATGAGCAGTCTCTCTTGCTCGTGCGGGGTCAGTTGCACGTCCCACCTCACAGTCCTCGCTCCGGACCGTGCGGGGTCCGGTTGCCGCTGCCCCGGGGCAAAGTCCCTGGTGGCGTGGAGGGGCAGGCTAGTTGGACTGGGTTTCAACCAAGTTAACCGAGCTGTGATCCGTTCCGGTGTCCGACTGCGGGTCCGACTGCGGGTCCGACGGGGTGTCCGACTGCGGGAGCGGCATGCTCATCAACGCCTGTAGACCGTCCCGCAGGACCTCGACCGGAGCGGGCCCGAAGAGCGACTGCTGGGCGATGAAGCCCAGCACGGCTGCGATCATCGTGCGGGCCACGTGGTCCGGTGCGATGTCCGGGCGCATGATCCCGGCTTCCTGGTAGGCCTCCACGATCCGCCCCCATGCCGCCCGTACGGCGTCGTACCCCTCGGTCAGGACGGCCGCCAGCGACTCGTTGCGCGGGATCTCCGACCACACCTGGACGACCAGACGCGGGAAGGCGGGCACCCCGTCGAGGGTGAGGCCCGCCCGCAGGGCGAGAGCCCGGCTCAGGACGGCGGCCGCCAGCTGGTCCGGCGGCGGTGGCGGGCTCTGCCGGGCCGCCGCCTCGAAGGCCGCGTGCACCTCCCCGAGCACCTCGCCGACGATCGCCGCGATCAGCTCCTCCTTGCCGCTGAAGTAGCGGTACACCGCTCCCGCCGAGAGGTCGGCCTCCTTCAGTACGTCCTGCATCGACGTGGCGTGGAAGCCGTTACGGGCGAAGCAGAGCGCCGCCGCGTCGAGGATCTGCCGACGCCGGGCGTCGAGGTGTGCCTGGGATACGCGTGCCATGGTCGACAACTTAAAACGAACGTTCCTTCTTGACAAGGGATACGGATGGCGGGACGGTGAAGCCGTACCTAAAACGAACGATCCTTCTTTTTAGCAGACCGTCCCAGATCCGAGGAGCCCGCCCCGTGTCCACCCCATCCGCCGCCCAGCCCACGCCCCGAAAGCTGCCGTACACACCTCGCTTGGTCGCCGTCGTCCTCCTGGTGCCCCTCCTCGCGGTCCTCGCCCTGTGGGCCTTCGCCTGGCCCGCGGCCCGTACCGCCCCGCGCGACCTGCCGCTCGGTGTGGCTGGGCCGGCTGCCGCGGTGGCTCAGGTGGAGCGGCAACTCCGACAGCGGGAGGGTGCCTTCGAGATCCACCGCTACGCCGACGAGGCCGCCGCGCGGGACGCCGTCGAGGAGCGGACCGTATACGGCGCGGTCGTCGTCACCGCCGAGGGTCCCGAGCTGCTGACCGCGTCGGCGGCGAGCCCGTTCGTCGCACAGCTGCTCCAGCAGGCGGTGACGCGGTCGGCGGGCGCCGAGGGCGCCGGGGTCAGGACCGTGGACGTGGTCGCCGCGCCCGAGAAGGACCCACGCGGCGCGGCCCTGAACGCGAGCGTGCTTCCGCTGGCCCTGGCCGGTATCGCGGGAGGCGCGGCGGTGACCGTGCTCGGACTGCGCGGCCTGAGCGCCGTGACCGCGCTGGTCGGCGCGTCCGCCCTGGTCGGCGCGGCCGCCGCCGGGATCGCGCACAGCTGGCTAGGGGCACTCACCGGCGACTGGTGGACGGAGGCCGGGGCGCTCGGGCTGGCGACGCTCGCCGTCAGTTCCGCCGTGGCGGGGCTCGCCGCGCTGATCGGGCCGCCCGGCATCGGGATCACCGCGGGCCTGGTGATGCTGGCGGGCAATCCGTTCTCCGGCGCGGCCTCGGCACCCCAGATGCTGCCCGAGCCGGTCGGGACCATCGGTCAGTGGCTGCCGCCCGGCGCGGGCACGACACTGCTGCGCTCGGTGTCGTTCTTCGACGGCGCGGCGGCGACCGGGCCCGTACTGACCCTGAGCTGGTGGGCCGTACTGGGCCTGGGGGCCGTACTGCTCGGCAACGCGCTCAAGGCACGCGCGGAGAACACCACGCCCACGACCGGGAGGGAGCTGGCGCCCGTCGGCTGACCCCGCCGATCGACCCGGTAGACCGTGCACCCCCGCACCGGCGGACGGGGTGCACGGTCTCTTCGTTCATGCGGGCCCGGCCCCTCGGTGATGTGCCGCGATACCGAACCGCTGCTGTTCACGCGGGACTGAGGCGACCTCGCGGACGGTGGAGACCGCGCTGATCACCTGCTCCTCCGCGGGCTCCTGGAGTTCCTCCAGCCGTTCGAGGTCGGCGGCGGAGACCAGGGCGACAAGGGGTTTTCCGTGCCGTGTCACGACCACCCGCTCCCCGCCGTACACCACCCGGTTGATCAGGTCGGCGAGCTCAGCCCTGGCTTGCGTCACCGGAATCTCGTAGGCCATACCCCCATCATAACGTCACGTACGTCCTGTACATTTTTCACAGACGCCGAAGGAGGGGTACCCCATGACCCGACCGTCCGCCCGCCACGTCCTGCCCGAGTTCCACGAACGCACCAGCTCCGGGCACCGGACGATGGATCCGTATTCGAAGCTGCTCGAGGAGCGGATCGTCTTCCTGGGGACGCCGATCGACGACATCTCGGCGAACGACGTGATGGCCCAGTTCATGTACCTCGAACACCAGGCCCCGGACCGGGACATCTCGCTGTACATCAACTCCCCCGGCGGCTCGTTCACCGCGATGTCGGCGATCTACGACACGCTGCAGTACGTCACGTGCGACGTGGAGACGACCTGCCTGGGCCAGGCCGGCTCGTCCGCCTCGGTGCTGCTCGCCGCGGGCACGCCGGGCAAGCGGAACGCGCTGCCGGGCGCTCGGATGGTGATCCACCAGCCCGCCTTCACCCAGCCGATCCAGGGGCAGGCCAGCGATCTGGCCATCCAGGCCGAGGAGTTGACCCGGGTACGAAGCCGACTGGAGGAGATGCTCGTACGGCACACCGGGCGGACGTCGGAGCAGGTGCACACGGACATCGAGCGGGACAAGATCCTCACCGCCCAGGAGGCCGTGGAGTACGGCCTGGTGGACCGGCTCATCCCGAGCCGCAAGGCCTCACGTCCCGCACCCGGAGCGAGGTGATCCCCGATGCTGCCCGATCTGCCACCGCTGCCCGCCCTCACCAGCGCCGAGGGTGAGTTGATCGACCGTTACCTCGACGTGGTCGACCTGCTCGGCCGGATCAATCCGGCGCAGCACGGGGACACGTACCGAGGACTGCGTGCCGCGCAGGCACTGGTCGGCAAGGCGGCCGCACTGCGGGACGCGCTGGCGCTGATGCACCGTCGGGGCGAGACCGAACTGCACGCCGACACGCTGGCGCGTGCGCTGCGCGTGCTGGACGGGGAGCGCCGCACGGCTCGCGTCACGGTGCCGCCGCGCTCCGACAGTTGACGCACCCCCAGCCGGTCCGGACGCGCCGACCCGCTCCCGCGACGTCCGGACCGGAGCCGAAACGGACCAAACGGGGTACCGCCAATCAGAGTAGACGTGCCTCCATTTTTCGGCCTGACAGGGTTGCGCAACGCGCGTAGTCCGGGGACGAAATGGGGCGTTCCGCTGCTGGTCCAGGCCTCCTCGGGCCCTTCAACACCCCTTCGAACATGGGGGTGTCCACCCGAACGGGTGAGTGGTGAGTAACAACACAAACCCCCGGTTCCATTGGGTTTTTCGGACATCCGTGAGCCAAGATCCCTGACTGACGACAAGACCCCGCCACAACGGCGGGGCGATCCGGGCGGACGCCGAGTCCTGCCGCCGCCCGGATGACCGGTCGACAGAAGTGGATCGGCAGGAGTGGAGGACCCAGGCACGACGGGTCGCCGGAACGGTCACGCCATGACCGGGTCGAGCAGCCCTTGGGGTGAAGCCGCGTCAGCGGCCGGGCAACTTTGTCAGCCCGAATCCGACAGGTCATCCTTCACAGGCGGCTGACGAAGGGTTGCGCATGACTGCGCTCAATCGTGTCCCGTCGCTCATGGTCAGGGCCGGTACGGCCTCGGCCTTCGCCATCGCCGCCGTCGGCGGCTCGGTGGTGGTCCCGGGCGTCGCCTCCGACGCCGCGGCCGCCACACCGGCGACGAAGGCACTGCAGGTCGCGGCGTCCAAGAAGGGCTCCCCGTACAAGTACGGGGCCACCGGACCGAAGAGGTTCGACTGCTCCGGACTGACGCTGTACTCGTTCAAGAAGGCGGGCAAGAAACTGCCCCGCACGGCTGCCCAGCAGTACAACAAGACGCGCCACATCACCTCCAAGAGCCGCAAGGCGGGAGACCTGGTCTTCTTCCACTCGGGCTCGAACGTGTACCACGTCGGCATCTACGCCGGGAAGGGCAAGCTCTGGCACTCCCCGAAGACCGGGGACGTCGTACGGCTGCAGAAGATCTGGACGAAGAGCGTCTGGTACGGCCGGGTCAAGTGACCCTCCCGCGCGGGGTGACGGCGATCTGACCCGCCGTCGCCCCCGTGGGGCCTTCATTCCTGACCGCCTCGCGGCCTCCGGCGCGCCCACCGCTCCGCTACGGCTCCTGCTGTCCCGCCGCCGGCACCGACTCGGCCGGGACGGACCACGGCAGTTCGATGGAGACCGTCTTGCCGCCCTCTCTGGTGGGTCTGACTCTCAGTTTGCCGCCGCACTCCGCGGTCAGCCAACGGATGATCACCATGCCCCGGCCGTTGTCCTGCTGGACGGCGGCCGGCAGCCGTTTGGGGAATCGCGGGTGGCTGTCGGTGACACCGATGCGCAGGTGTTCATCACGGTCGAGCTCGATGTCCACCGTGAAGGTGGGTGACTGTCCGAAGGTGTGCTGTACGGCGTTGGTGGTGAGTTCGGAGACGATCAGCCGGATGGTGTCGGCGATGTCCGTGTCCGCCGCCAGTCCCCACTCCACCAGGGTGGTGAGCACATAGGCGCGGGCCGCGGAGACCGAGGCGGGAACGCTCGACAGAGTGACGGATGCTTCCAGATGATCTGCCATGGCGACGTCGTCCCTTTCCCGCGGGCCCGCAGTCCGACACAGAGCGGATGGTTCGAGTACGGTCCCGGACTGGTACTTCGTCGTCAGAGTGCCATTACCGCGACGGTCACGGGTGGCGATCCACCAAGATATGCATATATCTGTCGCTCGAAGCGGTGAACTCTACGACGGCAGACCGTATTTGGGTGCCTCGGTTGGAGTAAGGAGTAGCCCATGCAGCACGGTCCCGCGGTGCGCCGCCGGAAACTGGGCGCGGAACTGCGTTCCCTGCGCACCGGTACCGGGCTCACGAGTGGTGAGGCGGCCCGGTTGGTGGGCTGGCACCAGTCGAAGGTGAGCCGGATCGAGACCGGCGCCAGCGGGGTGAAACCGGCCGATGTGCGATTACTGCTGGACGCCTACGGAGTGCGCGACGCCCAACTACGGGAGTTGCTGCTGGTGTTGGCGGGGCCAGACGAGAGCGCCGGCCGGCATCACTGGTGGCACGCGTATCGCGGAGTACTGCCGCCCACCTACCGGGACTTCATCAGCCTGGAGTCGCAGGCCGGCACGATGCGCACACTGGAGACCTCCGTGGTGCCCGGGTTGTTGCAGACGCCGGAGTACGCCCGGGCGGTGACCAGGGCGGCGGTCGACGGCCTGGACGACGAGCGGGTGGACGCCCTGGTCGAGGTGCGGTTGGCCAGGCAGGACGTGCTGCGGTCGCAACCGCCGCTGGAGCTGGACGCCGTGCTGGACGAGGCGGTGCTGCGGCGCGAGGTCGGCGGACCCGAGGTGATGGAGCACCAGCTGGAGCGCCTGGTCGAGGCGGCGCGACTGCCCCAAGTGCGGTTGCAGGTACTGCCGTTCGCGGCCGGAGCGCACATCGGTGTCACCGGGCCTTTCGTTATCTTCTCATTTTCGAGCACATCTGATCTGGACGTGGTTGTTCTCGACCACTTGACGAGTAGCCTCTATCTCGAACGGAAAGAAGACCTTCAGGCCTACACCGAGGCCTTCAACGCCCTTCAGTTCCATGCCCTTTCGCCCGAAGACTCGTTGGATTACATCGCCGCAATAGGTGATGGCGCGTAAGGAGGCACCATGCCCGCACTGCCTCGGCACGTACCTTCCAGTACCGATCTTCCCGACACGCGGTGGCTGCGCAGCAGTTACAGCACCGGAGCGAACAACTGCGTCGAGACGGCCCAGCCGGAGACCGGCCACTGGGCCGGTCTGCTCGCCGTACGCGACTCCAAGGACCCGGCCGGACCCGCGCTGCTCTTCTCCCCCGAGAGCTGGACGGGATTCACGACCGCGATCCGGTCCTGATCAGACCGTCCGGCCCATCAGGGTGCGGCGCCCGGCCGTGTCACGCCGACTCATGGTCGTGTCTCGCCGATCACCCGTACAGCGCGTTCGATCTGCCCCGCGGAGAGGTCCGCGCGGGCGGTCAGTCTCAGCCGTGAGATGCCGTCGGGCACGGAAGGAGGTCGGAAGCAGCCCACGACCAGCCCGGCGGTACGGCAGTCGGCCGCCCAGCCGACCGCCGCCTCGGGGGACGGCGCGCGCACCGAGACCACCGCGGCGTCCGGGCGTACCGCCTGCAGCCCCGCGGCGGTCAGGCGTGCGTGGAGTTCGCCCGCGACCGCGCGGGCCCGCGCCGCCCGCCGCGGCTCTCGGCGCAGCAGCCGCAGCGCCGCCAGCGCCGCGCCGGTCGCCGCGGGGGCGAGGCCGGTGTCGAAGATGAACGTCCGGGCCGCGTTGACCAGGTGGTCGATCACCCGGGCGGGGCCGAGCACGGCGCCGCCCTGACTGCCGAGCGACTTGGACAGCGTGACCGTCACGACGACGTCGTCGGCCCCCGCGAGGCCCGCCGCCTGCGGGGCGCCGCGACCGCCGTCGCCCAGGACCCCGAGTCCGTGGGCGTCGTCGACCACCAGCCCCGCGCCGCGCTCCCGGCACGCAGCGGCGAAGGCGGCCAGCGGGGCCGCGTCGCCGTCCACCGAGAAGACCGTGTCGGACACGACCACGGCGGGGCCCTCGTGCGTCCGCAGGGCCTTGTCCACGGCGTCCGGGTCGGCGTGCCCGACGACCTGGGTGGTGCCCCGGGCCAGCCGGCAGCCGTCGATCAGTGAGGCGTGGTTGCCGGCGTCGGAGACGATCAGCGAGCCGTGCGGGGCGAGCGTGGTGACCGCGGCCAGGTTCGCCGCGTAGCCCGACGAGAAGACGAGGGCCGCCTCGAAGCCGCAGAAGTCGGCCAGCTCGCGTTCCAGCTCGGCGTGGAGCGCGGTGGTCCCGGTGACCAACCGGGAGCCGGTCGCGCCGCCGCCCCAGGTCCGGGCGGCCCGGGCCGCGCCCTCGGTGACCTCGGGATGACGGGCCAGGCCCAGGTAGTCGTTGCTCGCGAGGTCCAGGAGCGGCGAGTCGGCGGGGCGGGGGCGCAGCGTCCGTACGAGTCCGGCGCGGCGGCGCCGTTCCGCCTCCTCATCGATCCAGCCGAACGCCATCGGTCCTCCAGGGCTTTTGGCTTCTGTAGGCAGTGCACAGACATTATTTGTAGGCAGTGAACAGACACTAGCGGGACAACCAGGCACCCCGTGTGTGGCGATACCCACACCTGAAAGCGCCTCTGTTGTGCGAACTCTCCTTGGCCCCGGACGGCTCCTTACGACAGGATCGGCTCTCATGGACCTGCTGAACACGCTGGTGGAAAAGGGGCTACGGCGCGAGGTGCCGAGCCGCGAGGAGGCGCTCGCCGTCCTCGCCACTTCCGACGACGACCTGCTCGATGTGGTGGCAGCGGCCGGCAAGGTACGCCGCCACTGGTTCGGCCGACGAGTGAAACTCAACTACCTGGTCAACCTCAAGTCGGGCCTGTGCCCGGAGGACTGCTCCTACTGCTCGCAGCGGCTCGGCTCAACCGCCGGCATCCTCAAGTACACCTGGCTCAAGCCCGATCAGGCCTCCGAGGCGGCTGCGGCCGGGTTGGCGGGAGGCGCCAAACGGGTGTGCCTGGTGGCGTCCGGGCGTGGTCCCACCGACCGGGACGTGGACCGGGTCGCGGGCACCATCAGGACCATCAAGGAACAGAACGAGGGCGTCGAGGTGTGCGCCTGTCTCGGGCTGCTCTCCGACGGCCAGGCGGAGCGGCTGCGCGAGGCGGGCGCGGACGCCTACAACCACAACCTGAACACGTCCGAGGCGACGTACGGGGACATCACGACCACCCACACGTACGCCGACCGGGTGGACACGGTCACCAAGGCGCACGCGGCCGGCCTGTCGGCCTGCTCGGGTCTGATCGCCGGTATGGGCGAGTCGGACGAGGACCTCGTCGACGTGGTCTTCTCGCTGCGCGAGCTGGACCCGGACTCGGTTCCGGTCAACTTCCTGATCCCGGTCGAGGGCACCCCGCTGGCCAAGGAGTGGAACCTCACCCCGCAGCGCTGCCTCAGGATCCTGGCCATGGTCCGGTTCGTCTGCCCGGACGTGGAGGTCCGCATCGCCGGCGGCCGTGAGGTCCATCTGCGCACCATGCAGCCCCTCGCCCTCAACCTGGCCAACTCGATCTTCCTCGGCGACTACCTCACCACCGAGGGGCAGACGGGCAAGGCCGACCTGGAGATGATCGCGGACGCCGGGTTCGAGGTGGAGGGCACCGACCAGGTCACCCTCCCCGAGCACCGGGTGACGGCCCAGGGCGGCTGCGGGTCGCACGCCGGCGGGGGCGCCGGGTGCGGGTCCCACGAGGAGGCGGGCTCCGGGTCCCGGGAGGGCACCGGGTGCGGGTCGCACGCGGACGGCGGGGTGTGCGGTTCCGCTCCCGCGGCCACAGCGGCCGAGCCCCGGACGGATCTGGTCGCCGTACGCCGTCGGGGTGCCGGAACGGACCTCGCACCCAATGCCTGACCTGCCGATGCCCGAGCTGACCGTGCCGGAGCTGCTGGAACTGGACCGGCGCCACGTCTGGCATCCGTACGGTCCCATGCCCGGCCGGCAGGAACCGCTCGTCGTGGAGTCGGCGAGCGGGGTGCGGCTGAGGCTTCGGACGGCCGACGGTGCGGATACCGAGGTCGTCGACGGGATGTCGTCCTGGTGGTCGGCGATCCACGGCTACGACCACCCGGTGCTGAACGAGGCCGCGCGTGAGCAGCTCGGGCGGATGAGCCATGTGATGTTCGGCGGGCTCACGCACGAGCCCGCCGTACGACTGGCGAAGCTCCTTGTCGACATGTCGCCCGACGGTCTGGAGCATGTCTTCCTCGCCGACTCGGGGTCGGTGTCGGTCGAGGTCGCGGTCAAGATGTGCCTGCAGTACTGGCGCTCGCTCGGCCGCCCCGCGAAACAACGGCTGTTGACCTGGCGCGGTGGGTACCACGGCGACACCTGGCAGCCGATGTCGGTGTGCGACCCCGAGGGCGGGATGCACGAGCTGTGGAGCGGGGCGCTGCCCCGGCAGGTCTTCGTGGACGCGCCGCCCGCCGGATACGAGGAGTCGTACGCCGAGCGGCTGCGCTCCGCGATCGCACGTCACGCCGACGAGCTGGCCGCGGTGATCGTCGAGCCGGTGGTGCAGGGCGCCGGGGGGATGCGGTTCCACTCCCCCGCGTATCTGCGGGTGCTGCGCGAGGCGTGCGACGCGCACGACGTGCTGCTGGTGTTCGACGAGATCGCGACCGGGTTCGGGCGCACGGGCGCGCTGTTCGCGGCGGAGCACGCGGCGGTGACTCCGGATGTGATGTGCGTGGGCAAGGCGCTGACCGGCGGCTATCTGACGATGGCGGCGACGCTGTGCACCGCGCGCGTGGCCGACGGCATCTCACGCGGCGAGGTCCCGGTGCTCGCCCACGGCCCCACGTTCATGGGCAACCCGCTGGCGGCCTCCGTCGCCTGCGCCTCCATCGAACTGCTGCTGGGCCAGGACTGGCTGTCGGAGGTCAAACGGATCGAGGCGGGGCTGCGGGAGGGACTGGCCGCGGCGTCCGAGCTGCCGGGGGTGAAGGACGTCCGGGTCCTCGGCGCGATCGGTGTCGTCCAGCTCGACCATGACGTCGACATGACGGCGGCCACGGAGGCCGCCGTGCGTGAGGGCGTGTGGCTGCGGCCCTTCCGCGACCTCGTCTACACGATGCCGCCGTACGTCACCGACGACGCGGACGTGGCGGGGATCGCGCGGGCGGTGTGCGCGGCGGCGCGAGAGGGGTGAGCGGGTTGGGCGGGTTGAGCGGCACGGGTGCGTCGCGTGGTGGGCGGCGCGCGTGGGACGGGTGTGGTGAGCGGCACGGGCGAGTGGGAGTGATGACATGCCGGTCCTGGTGATCACGGGCACGGGTACGGAGATCGGCAAGACGGTCACGACCGCCGCCGTCGCCGCGGCCGGCCTCGCGGCCGGGCGGTCGGTGGCCGTGCTGAAGGCCGCGCAGACGGGCGTACGACCGGACGAACCGGGGGACGCCGAGGAGGTGACCCGGCTCGCGGGTGCCGTGACGGCGACCGAACTCGCCCGGTATCCCGACCCGTTGGCGCCCGCGACGGCGGCCCGCCGGGCCGGACGGGCTCCGGTGCGCCCGCGGGACATCGCCGAGGCCGCCGCCAAGCTGGCCACCGAGCACGATCTGGTGCTGGTCGAGGGGGCGGGCGGACTGCTCGTCCGGTTCGACGCGGCGGGCGGGACGCTGGCCGACGCGGCCGAACTGCTGGCGGCGCCGGTGCTGGTGGTGGTGTCGGCGGGTCTGGGCACCCTGAACACCACGGAACTGACGGCACGTGAACTCCGGGCGCGGGGCCTCGATCTGGCCGGAATCGTGATCGGGAGCTGGCCCGACGTGCCGGATCTGGCGTCGCGCTGCAATCTCGCGGACCTGCCGGAGGTGTCCGGGGCGCCCCTGCTCGGGGCCCTGCCCGCCGGTGCCGGGACGCGCGACCCCGCCGACTTCCGCACGGCGGCGCCGAGTTGGCTGACGCCACGGCTGGACGGCACCTGGGACCCGGAGGCGTTCCGAAGGCGCGAGGCTCCCTGAGGGCTGCCCCCTTCCGCGAGGAGTCGCACTCCGGACCTGAGGCCCGGCGGGCGGCGCGGTGCGGCGCGCCGAAGCACTCGAACACCCGGGCAGCGCGGCGCCGGACAGCGGCTCCGGACAGCGACTCCGGGCGGGCGCGTTCGAAGTCGCGGGTGCCGCGCGCAGGCAGGTCGCGTGCGGCGCGGTAGTGCTCGCCGGCTTCGGCGCCGGGCGGGCGCGTTCGACGTCGCGGGTGCCGCGTGCAGGCAGGTCGCGTCCGGTGCGGTAGTGCCCGCCGGCTTCGGCGCCGGGCGGGCGCGTTCCCGGGTGCCGCGCCCGTGCAGGTCGCGTCCGGCGCCGCAATGCTCGCCGGCTTCGACGCCGGGCGAGCGCGTTCGAAGCCGCGGGTACCGCGCCCGTGCAGGTCGCGTCCGGCGCGGTAGTGCCCCCCCCGGTTTCGGCGCCGGGCAGGCGCGTTCGACGTCGCGGGTACCGCGCCCGTGCAGGTCGCGTCCGGCGCGGTAATGCTCACCGGTTTCGGCGCCGGGCAGGCGCGTTCGACGTCGCGGGTACCGCGCCCGTGCAGGTCGCGTCCGGCGCGGTAATGCTCACCGGCTTCGGCGCCGGGCGCGGGCAGGCACGGCGGCGGGTGCTGAGCGCCAGGTCGTCCGGACCGCGCGCACCCCGGACACCACCGCGATGCTGAGCGGCGCGACCCATGTCGGCCGCGTCCTCGACGACGTCCCGCGCCGGAGCGTGGACGCGGGTGACGTCGCGGCGGGGGTGCGACGGGCCCGTCCGGGGGAGAATCGGGGGGGGACGTCCGCCTGCGAGGGAGGTTGCCATGCCACGACCGCTCCGGCCCACCGGCTCCGGCAAGGTGTCCCGGGATCCCGTCCACCACCCGCTGTTCGCCCGGTACTACGCCCGGGCCAGTGTGAGCGCCGAGACCAGGATGGGCATGGGCCGGATCCGCGAACGGATGCTCGCCGGACTGTCCGGGCGGGTGATCGAGATCGGTGCGGGCAACGGCCTGAACTTCGCCCACTATCCGCGCACGGTCTCGGAGGTCGTGGCGATCGAACCGGAGCGTCTGCTACGGCAGTTGGCGGTGGAGTCCGCCCTGCGCTCCGGGATGCCCGTCGACGTGGTGCCGGGCACGGCTGAGGCGCTGCCGGTCAAGAGCGAGGCCTTCGACGCGGCGGTGATCTCGCTGGTGCTGTGCAGCGTGCGGGCTCTGCCGCGCGCCCTCGGGGAGGTGCGCCGGGTGCTGCGGCCCGGTGGCGAGGTGCGGTTCTTCGAGCACGGCCGGGGCGGCGGCCGGGCGATGAGGTTCACCCAGCGCGCGCTCGACCGCACGGTGTGGCCGGCCCTGAGCGGCGGCTGTCATCTGGCCCGCGACCCGGTCGCCGCGCTGCGCGACGCCGGATTCGAACTCGGCCCCTACCGGCGGATGTGGATGCCGGAGAACGGTCCGAAGCTGCCCATGTCGTACTGCGTGCTGGGCACCGCGTGGCGTCCGGCGACCGAGGTGTCCGTCGACGGGCGGTGATCACAGGCTCCACCGGCGCAGTTCGTCCGCGATGTCGTGGACCGAGGCGTCGCCGTCCTTGACCAGCCGGGCGAGGTCGCGGACCTGCTCGGGCGAGGTCGTGACCTTGAGTCCGCCGGCCACCAGATAGGCGTACGCGACCGCGGTGGCGAAGAGCGCGTTGGAGCGCTCCAACGCGGGGATGTGGATGAGGAGTTGGAGCAGCGCGGCGGCACGTGCGTGCGGGCTGTCGTAGACCGGGACCTCGAATATCTCGGCCTCGTGGCGCGCTACGGCGGCGACGAGGGCGCCCCAGTCGGTGACCTGGGGGTCTCCCGGCGTCTTCTGCTCGGCGAGCATCAGGAGCCAGGCGAGGTCGATACGCAGATCGCTCAACGACCCTCGCGCTCCGAGCCGAACTCCTCGGCGAAGACGGACTCGTACTGCTTCATGAAGTCGGCGGCGGCGTCCACGAAGGTGTGGCCCACCTCCCCGGTGTCCTGCTTGACCAGTTCCTCGATGTAGCGGTTGACGCTCATGCCACGGGCCAGGGCACGCTCACGGGCCGCGCGGGCCGTGCCCTCGTCCACGCGCACGTTCAGCTGGGTCTTCGCCATACCCAGAAGCTAGCGCTGAATCGCTAGCACCGGCAAGTGGTCCTCCCGGAGGTGGAGGGTGCCCCTTACATCGATATCAGGGGCCCGACCTGGGGTGGAGAACACCCGGGACCCACGGGGGATACCGAGTGTGTGCCGGATCACATTAGGCTCGCCCGGATGGAGACGCCGTACGTCCCGAAAGCGACGGGAAAGTCCTCCGTCCAGAAGCACAGTCCTACGTCCGGAATCGAGGAGGCAGTCTTGTCCACCCCTGCTGCTCAGCATGTGCCGGGCCAGGCGCCGGCCGACGGGGTCGCCGCCCGCGCCCGCGGTCTGACCAAGGCGTACGGCTCGGGCGAGACGACGGTGCTGGCCCTGGACTCGGTGGACGTGGACATCGCGCGTGGCCGGTTCACCGCGGTCATGGGGCCCTCCGGCTCCGGGAAGTCCACGCTGATGCACTGTCTGGCGGGGCTCGACACCGTGTCGGCCGGGCAGGTGTGGCTCGGCGACACCGAGATCACGGGGCTGAAGGACCGCGAGCTGACCCGGCTGCGGCGGGACCGGATCGGGTTCATGTTCCAGTCGTTCAACCTGATTCCGACGCTGAACGCGGCCGAGAACATCACCCTGCCCATGGACATCGCGGGCAAGAAACCCGACGAGAAGTGGCTCGACCAGGTCATCGACACGCTCGGGCTGCGGGACCGGCTGCGGCATCGCCCGTCCCAGCTCTCCGGCGGCCAGCAGCAGCGGGTCGCGTGCGCGCGGGCGCTGGCCTCCCGTCCTGAGCTGATCTTCGCGGACGAGCCGACCGGCAACCTGGACTCACGGGCGGGTCTGGAGGTCCTCGGGTTCCTGCGCGAGGCGGTGGACCAGCTCCGGCAGACGGTGGTGATGGTCACCCACGACCCGGGCGCCGCCGCCCACTCCGACCTGGTGCTCTTCCTGGCGGACGGACGGATCGTCGACCAGACGGAGCACCCGACGGCGGATGCGGTCCTCGAACGCATGAAGCGCTTCGACGTGACCCGCGCCCCGTTCGACGGGGCTCCCGAGGCCGAGGGCCGGGGCCCCCTCCACAAGGAGGGCTGACCTCGTGCTGAAGGCGACGCTCCGTAGCTTCCTCGCCCACAAGGGGCGCCTGCTGCTCTCGGCCCTGGCCGTCGTCCTGTCCGTGGCGTTCGTGGCGGGCAGCCTGATCTTCTCCGACACGCTCAGCCGGACCTTCGACCGGCTCTTCGCCTCGACCGCGCCCGACGTCACCGTCAGCCCGACGGAGAACCTCGACGAGGCGGTGCCGTCCGGCATGACAGCCACCCTGCCGGCCGCGCTCGCGAGGCGGGTGGCCGCGGTCGACGGGGTCGCCGCGGCGCGTGCCGACGCCGAGGTGCAGAACATCACCGTCGTGGACAGCGAGAACGAGTCCGTCGGTCCGACCACCGGCGCCCCCACCATCGGCACCGACTGGAATCCCGACCAGCGCAGCCCCGTCGAGCTCACCTCCGGCCACGCGCCGCGCGGGCCGTCCGAGGCGCTGCTCGACTCGGAGTCCGCCGACCGCAAGGGCGTACGGGTCGGGGACACGCTCACCGTGATCGCGGGACCGGGTTCGTTCAAGGTCCAGGTCGTCGGGATCGCCACCTTCACCACCACCAACCCCGGTGCCGCGCTGCTCTTCCTCGACACCCCGACCGCGCAGTCGAAGCTGCTCGGTGACACGAAGGCCGCCACGAGCATCTCGGTCGACGCCGACGAGGGCGTGAGCGACGCACAGCTGAAGCAGCGGGTGGTCGCCGCGCTCGGCGCGAACCGCTACGAGTTCCGGACCGCCGACGAGCAGGCCGAGTCGGACGTCGAGCAGTTGGGCGGCTTCCTCGACGTCATCAAGTACGTCATGCTCGGCTTCGCCGGGATCGCCGTGCTGGTCGGTGTGTTCCTGATCGTCAACACCTTCTCGATGCTGATCGCGCAGCGCACCCGCGAACTGGGCCTGCTGCGCGCGCTCGGCGCCGACCGGCGTCAGGTCCGCCGCTCGGTCCTCACCGAGGCGCTGCTGCTCGGACTGGTCGGCTCCACGCTGGGTCTGGCCACGGGCATCGGGCTCGCGGCCGGGCTGATCGCCCTCATGAACACGCTCGGCATGAACATCAAGTCGAGCGAGATGGTGATCGGCTGGGGCACACCCGTCGCGGCGTACGTCGTCGGTGTCGGCGTCACCTTCGTCGCCGCGTATCTGCCGGCCCGGCGGGCGGCGGGTGTCTCGCCGATGGCGGCCCTCGCGGACGCCGAGATCGCCGGCATCGGCAGGCCGCTCAGGACGCGCGCGATCGTGGGCGGCGTGATCGGGGCGGCCGGCGCGGCCGCGCTCGTGGGCTGCGGCACCGCGTCGAAGACCGCTTCGGCGGCCTCCCTGCTGGGCCTCGGCGTCCTCCTGACCCTGCTGGCCACCGTCATGGCGGGCCCGTTGCTGGTACGCCCGGTGATCCGGGTGCTCGGCGGTGCCTTCCCCGCGCTGTTCGGGTCCGTCGGCCGGATGAGCCAGCGCAACGCGTTGCGCAATCCCCGCCGCACCGGCGCCACCGCGGCCGCCCTGATGGTCGGCCTCGCCCTGGTCGGCGGGATGTCGGTGGCGAGCGCGTCGATGACCAAGTCCTTCGACCAGCAGATCGACAAGACGCTGGGCGCCGACTACGTGATCCAGAACGGCAACTTCCTGCCCTTCCCGCAGGAGCTCACCGACGCGGTGCGCGAGACCCCGGGCGCCGGGCTCGTCGTACGGTCGCGGTTCACTCCGGTCGCGGTGCGGCTGCCGGACGGCGACCGTGTGGAGACGACCGCCGCGGGCTACGACCCCCAGCTCGACAAGGTCGCCCGCATCACCTACGCGCAGGGCGACACCGCGGCGGCGCTCGCGCCCGGCCACATCGCCATGGACGTGGACTTCGCGCGCGATCACGACGTACGGGTCGGCAGCGCGATCCCCGTCGAGTTCCAGGGCGGACGCTCCACCGAACTGACCGTGGGCGCCCTCACCGACCAGGAGTCCGCCGAGGGGTTCGGAACCCAGGGCGGCCTGTACTTCGGCCTGGGTGCCCTGGAGCGGTTCGCGCCGGGCGGGCAGGACTCCGCGCTGTACGTGAACGCGGCCTCGGGGACGAGCGACGATGAGTTGCGCAATAGCCTGGAGCGGACGCTCGACCCCTATCCGCAGGTGCAGGTGCGCGACCTGGCCGACTACAAGAAACTGATCCACGATCAGATCTCGGTTCTGCTCTACCTGGTGTACGCGCTGCTGGGGCTGGCGATCGTCATCGCGGTGCTCGGGGTGGTCAACACCCTCGCCCTGTCCGTCGTGGAGCGCACCCGGGAGATCGGACTGCTGCGGGCGATCGGGCTGGCCCGGCGCCAGCTGCGCCGGATGATCCGGCTGGAGTCGGTGGTGATCGCGGTGTTCGGCGCGGTATTGGGGCTCGCGTTGGGGCTGGTGTGGGGCGTGTGCATCCAGCAGGTGCTGGCGTTGCAGGGCATGAACGCGCTGGCGATTCCCTGGACCACGATCGTGGCGGTGGTGGTCGGCTCGGCGGTGGTGGGGGTGGTGGCGGCGCTGCTGCCCGCGTTGCGTGCGTCCCGCATGAACGTGCTGGCGGCGATCGCACACGAGTGATGGAATCGGGACGGGTTCTCAAGTCGCTTGTCACTGAGGAGAGTTGATGCCCCGTCCGTTCCGCTTCGGTGCCAGCATGATCGTCCCCGCCCCGGCCGAGGAGTGGCGCGCCAAGTGCCTGAGGGCCGAGGAACTCGGTTGCGACGTGATCCTGGTCCCCGATCATCTCGGGATGGTCGCGCCGTTCCCGGCCCTGGTCGCGGCGGCGGAGGCGACCGAACGGCCACGGCTGGGCACGTTCGTGCTCAACGCCGGCTTCTGGAACCCGGCGCTGCTGGCCCGCGAGGTCGCCACCACGGACGCGCTCACCGGCGGGCGGCTGGAGCTGGGCCTCGGCACCGGGTACGTGGCGGCGGAGCACGACACGGCCGGCCTGCCGTACGGTTCACCGGGCGAGCGAGTGGACCATCTGCGGCGCACCGTCGAGGAGATGGAACGGCTGCTGGGCTCGCCGGACCACCTGCCGCGGCCCGTACAGAGGCCACGCGTCCCGTTGATGGTCGGCGGCAACGGCGACCGCGTACTGCGACTCACCGCCGAGCACGCCGACATCGCCGCCTTCACCGGGGCGCGTCCGGTGCCGGGGAGCACGACGGGGCAACTGCTGCCGATCTCGCCCGAGGAGCTCGACGAACGGGTGGGCCGGTACCAGGAGTTGGCCCGGGGCCGCGAGGAACCGGCGGAACTGAACCTCCTCCTCCAGCTGGTGGCCGTCACCGAGGACCGTGAGGCGGCTGTCCGACCCCTGGTGGAGCGAGTGCCGGGCGCCACCATGAAGGGAGCCCTGGAGCTGCCTCTGCTGCTGGTGGGCACCCTGGACCAGATCGTCGCGCAGGTACTGGCGCAGCGGGAGCGGTACGGCTTCTCGTATCTGACGGTCCTGGAGCCGTACATGGAGGCGTTCGCGCCGGTCATGGCGGAGTTGCGGGGCCGGTGACCGGCGGACGGGCGAGAACCGGCAGGCAGGTGGTGACCGGCACGGGTCGGGGGCGGGATCGGGGTCGGGGTCGGGGGCGGGGCTGCCCGGATTCTCGTACGCCGCTACGAACGCGACAAGTCCGGCGAGCGAGGGCATCCTTCTCCCGCGAGCTCGGCTTCTACTGGCCCAGCCAGAGGTCCGGGCCGAAGACCTCGTAGTGGATCCGCTCGGCGGGCACGCCGAGCCGCAGCAGGTCGCCACGCACCGCCCGCATGAACGGCAGCGGTCCGCACAGGTAGGCGGTCAGGTCCGCCGGGAGGTCCAGGCCGCTCATGTCGGCTTGGCCGACCGCCGCCTCCGGTGTCTGGTCGCCTGCAACCTCGTACCAGAGGTGGTGCCGCGCGTTCGGCAGTGCCCGTATCAGGGCGAGTTGCTCCGCGCGGTGCGCGTGGTCGGTGGTGGAGCGGTCGGCGTGGACCGCGATGACGGGGCGGCCGGAGCCGGTGGAGGCCAGGTGGTCGAGCATGGCCAGCATGGGCGTGTTGCCGATCCCCGCGGACGCCAGCAGCAGCGGGCCGTCGCCCTCGGGCAGGACCAGGTCGCCGAACGGCGCCGACACGGTGAGCGTGTCGCCCGGCTGTGCGTGTTCGTGGAGCCACGCCGAGACCTCGCCGTCCGGCTTCGCCGCGCCGTGGACGCGCTTGACGCTGATGCGCCAATGCTGCAGGCCGGGGGCGGAGGAGAGGCTGTACTGGCGGATCTGCCGGGCGCCGTCAGGGAGTTCGACCTGGACGCTGACGTACTGGCCCGGCCGGAAGGAGGCAGTCGGGCGTCCGTCGGTGAACCGCAGGAGGAAGGAGACGACATCGGGTGTCTCCTGGCGCCGCTCAGTGATCTCCATACGCTGCCAGACCTCGCCCTCCGGGGCGCCCGTTGCCTGGTAGAGGCGCGCCTCGATGGCGATGAGCGCGTTGGCCATGAGCCAGTAGACCTCGTCCCAGGCCGCGGCGACCTCGGGGGTGACCGCGTCACCGAGTACCTCGGCTATCGCCGCGAAGAGATGGCGGTGGACGATCTCGTACTGGCCGGAGGTGATGCCGAGCGAAGCGTGCTTGTGCGCGATCCGCGCGAGCATCGCGTCTGGGCGGACGTCCGGCTTCTCCAGCAGCAGGCCCGCGAACGCGGCGATGGAGCCGGCCAGTGCCTTCTGCTGATCCCCGTTGGCCTGGTTGCCGCGGTTGAACAGGTCCCGCAGCAGCTCGGGATGGGCCTCGAACAGCTTGCGGTAGAACAGCTCGGTGATGTTCCCGATGGCGGCTCCGACCGCCGGAAGGGTGGCCCGGACGACGGGGGCAGACTGCTCGGACAGCACTGCGGCTCCTAATAGGTAAATTAGATTCGCATTTTGATGTGGGCGTGACCGCGCCCCATGGGCCGTGATGGCCGGGCGCACGCCAGGGGCTTGGACTACTGCGGCGGGGGGCCGTTGAGGGCGAGCAGCACCGGCCCGGTGGGCGAGGTGACGAGGTCCGCCACGGTCAGCGGGTCGAGCGTGGCGTAGAACGCCTCCTGGGCGTCGCGCAGTGCGCGCCGCAGGCGGCAGGCTCCGCGCAGGGGGCACGGCGGGTCGTCGCAGGAGACGACCTCACCCTCACCTTCGAGTTCACGCACCAGCCAGCCCACCGAGGCTCGTCGGCCGAGGCCGGTCAGGGCGAGGCCGCCGCCACGGCCGCGCCGGGCCTCGACCACACCGAGGTGCTGCAGGCGCGTGATCGCCTTCGCCGCGTGCGTGTGCCGCACGTCCATGGCTTCGGCCACCTCACGGGTGGTGAGCACCTCGTCGTCGGCACAGACCGCCAGGCGCATGACGGAACGCAGTGCCAGGTCGGTGAACTTTGTCAGTCGCACAGCCCTGACGGTATCAAATACGAATGTTAGATTCCTATTTGAATGAGTGACCAAGGTACATCGAAGGGTGGCAGTGGTGATGGTGGCAGACGGCGGCTGTTCGAACCGGGCCGACGGGGCGCCGGTGCCCCGGGTTCTGTTCGACACCGGAACGCTGGAGACGCTCGACCCGGCGTCGACGGGCGCGGTGTGGCGGCTGGCGGAGCCCGGCCGGCAACTCGACGCCAACATCGTCCGGATCCCGTCCGAGCAACGCGTCGAAACCCATGCCGAGCCGGACCTGGACGTGCTCCTGGTGGTCGTGGCCGGAGACGGCACCCTGGTCACCCCTGACGGGCCGTGCCCCCTGGTCGAAGGCAGCCTCGCCTGGCTGCCCCACGGCTCCACCCGTGGCCTTGTCGCGGGCCGGCGGGGCATGTCGTACCTGACCGTTCACCGGCGTCGGCCCGGCATGCGGATCCAGTCCGCCGGAAACCGCCAGGACCAGGGGCCCGGCTGAGCTGACCGCTGCCCTGAACGCGAGAGCACGTCGTCGATCAAGCCCTGAGGGGATCACGGCGGGCTCGTGGCGGGCGCGGACCCGGGACCGAGCCCGACCCGCTCGATTCCTCGGCACGAAAACCGTTCGCCAGACGGGCCGGCGCTCTGCTTGGCTCGCCCCATGAGTGATCTTCAGGTCCGCTTCGCCACCCTCTCGGACATCGACGCCGTGTTGCGGTTCTGGCGCGAGGCCGCAGAAGGAACGAGCATCAGCGACGACCACGACGGAGTGGCCCGGCTCATCACACGAGACCCCGAGGCGCTGCTCCTCGCAGAGCGCGACGGCCTTCTCACGGGGACCGTGATAGCGGGCTTCGACGGATGGCGATGCTCCGCCTACCGGCTGGCCGTACACCCGGACCACCGCCGGCAAGGCATCGCCACCGCCCTGCTCGAAGCGGCAGAACGACGATTCACCAGCCTGGGCGGGCGACGGGTCGACGCCATGGTCCTGGAAGCCAACGACCAGGCCCAGCACGCTTGGGCCGCGACTGGCTACCATCGCGAGGACCACTGGCGGCGCTGGGTCAAGCCGCTGTAGGCACGGGCAGCACGCGGCACGCGGCACGCGGCACGCGGCACGCGGCACGCAGCACGCAGCACGCGGCACGCAGCACGCAGCACGCAGCACGCAGCACGCAGCACGCAGCACGCAGCACGCAGCACGCAGCACGCAGCACGCGGCACGCAGCACGCAGCACGCGGCACGCGGCAGCGGATGTTCGTGAGCCGCGAGGACGCGACGGCCGGCGCTGCGTGAAGGCGTTCACCGACGGACGCGCGGTCTCCCGATCACGCTTTCGTCCATCCTTTACCGTTGGAGGGCCAGCGTCCTCCATGAAAGGTGTGAGCGTCCGCCCATGGGCGAGCCTCCCGGTACGCGACAGCGCGCGATCGCGGTCCTAGCTGCCCTGTCCGATCATGGGACAGAGGTGAACCGATGACCGAGCTGGGCCTCCTGCTGGTGGCGATCTTGCTGTCGCTGGCCTGTGGTGCCTTCGTCGCCGCCGAGTTCTCGCTGACCACCGTCGAACGCAGCGAGCTGGAACGCGCGGTGGAGCGTGGCGAGCGGGGTGCCGCCGGCGCCCTGAAGGCCGTACGGAATCTGACCTTCCAGCTCTCCGGCGCGCAGCTCGGCATCACGGTCACCAACCTGGTGGTCGGCATGCTCTCCGAACCGTCGATCGCCGCGCTGATCGCGGGCCCGCTGGAGTCGCTGGGTATCACCCGGTCCACGGCGAACTCGCTCGCCCTGGTACTGGGTACCGCCCTGTCGACGGTGTTCCTGATGGTCGTCGGCGAGCTGGTGCCCAAGAACTGGGCGATCTCCTCGCCGCTGGCCGTGGCCAGGCGGGTGGGCAACGGGCAGCGCTGGTTCAGCGCCGCCTTCCGCCCCTTCATCAGCCACCTCAACAACACCGCCAACCGCGTGGTGCGTGTGTTCGGCCTGGAGCCCGCCGAGGAACTGGCCTCGGCGCGCGGCCCTCAGGAACTGGCCGCGCTGGCCCGGCACTCGGCGCGGGAGGGCGCCCTGGAGGCGGACACCGCCGAGCTGTTCGTACGGACACTGAACCTGGCCGACCTGACCGCGGAGAACGTGATGACACCGCGCGTCCAGGTCATCGCCCTCGACGTCCAGGCGACCTGCGAGGACGTGGCGAACGCGACCCGGGCCACGGGCCTGTCCCGGTTCCCGGTCTACCGCGGCAACCTGGACTCGGTCGTGGGAATCGCCCACATCAAGGACGTCCTGGCGGTACCCGCCCAGCGCCGCCCCCTGGTCCGGGTCTCCGAGATCACGCGCGAGCCGCTCCTGGTACCGGAGTCCCTCACCGTCGACCGGCTGCTGGACCGGCTGTCCGGCAAGCGGACCATGGCCGTCGTCATCGACGAGTACGGCGGCACGGCGGGCGTGGCCACCCTGGAGGACATCGTCGAGGAGGTCGTGGGCGAGGTGCGGGACGAGCACGACCCGCACGAGACGCCCGATCTGGCCCCCGCAGGCGCCGACGACGAGGGGCGCACCCTCTACTCCGCCGACGGCTCCGCCCGCATCGACCAGCTCGCACGCGTCGGCCTGCGGGCGCCCGAGGGGCCGTACGAGACACTGGCCGGCTGGGTCGCGACGGAGCTCGGCCGGATTCCCGCCATCGGTGACCGGGTCGAGGCCGCGGGCTGGCGGCTGGACGTGGTGGACGCGTCGGGTCACAGGGCCGCGCGGCTGCTGCTGCACGCGCCGTTGGCGGAGGAGACGACGGAGGTGGAGGACAGGTGACCGCCGTCCAGTTGCTGATCGGTCTGGCGACCCTCGTCGTCAACGCCTTCTTCGTGGGCGCCGAGTTCGCGCTGATCTCCGTGCGCCGCAGCCAGATCGAGCAGTCCATCGAAGCCGGCGCGGAGGGCGACCGACGCGCTAAGAGCGTGCTGTGGGGTCTGGAGCACGTGTCGGCGCTGATGGCGGCCGCGCAGCTCGGCATCACCCTGTGCACCCTGGTGCTCGGTGTGGTCGCGGAGCCCGCGATCGCACATCTGCTGGAGCCGGTGTTCCACGCGGTGGGCGTCCCCGAGGGCGCCGGACACGCGGTCTCCTTCGTCATCGCGCTGACGGTGGCGACCTATCTGCACATGCTGCTCGGCGAGATGGTGCCGAAGAACATCGCGCTCGCCGAGCCGGTGCGCAGCGCGCTGCTGCTCGGGCCGCCGCTGGTCGCCCTGGCCCGTGCGCTGCGCCCGGTGATCTTCACGATCAACGCCTTCGCGAACGCCCTGCTCAAGCTGTTGCGGGTCGAGACCAAGGACGAGATCGCGGCCACCTTCTCGGACGCCGAGCTGGCCCGGATCGTGCGGGACTCCGGCGAGGCGGGCCTGATCGACGACCGGGCGCAGGAGCGGCTGCGCGACGCGCTGGAGCTGGGACGCCGGCCGGTGCGGGACGTGGTGCTGCCGCTGGACCGCGTGGCCTACGTGTACCTGGGTGTCACGCCCGAGCGGCTGGAGGCGCTGTCGGCGGAGACCGGCTACTCCCGTTTCCCCGTGGTGGACGAGGGGCGCCGCATCATCGGCTACCTCCATGTCAAGGACGCGCTGGACAAGGCCCCGCGGGACCTGCCGTTCGAGCACCGGGACATGCGGGCCATCGCCCGGGTGCGGGAGAGTACACCGCTGGACGACGTCATGACGGCGATGCGTCGCAGCCGTACCCATCTCGCGGCCGTGCTGGGCGCGGACGGGCGGCTGACCGGGCTGGTGACCATGGAGGACGTACTGCGGGAGCTGTTCGGTCAGCGGACCTGAGCGGGGCACAGCCGCACGCTCCGCCGGGAACGGGTACCCCGGGCCGACCTACCGACGGGTATGGAGGCGGGTTACCATCTCTGTCGCTATGCAGAAGAACCCCACACACACCAGCCTGGTCGCGGTCGGCGACTCCTTCACCGAGGGCATGTCGGATCTGTTGCCGGACGGCACCTACCGGGGCTGGGCCGACCTGCTCGCCGGGCGGATGGCGGCCCACTCCCCCGGCTTCCGGTACGCGAACCTCGCGGTGCGCGGCAAGCTCATCGGGCAGATCGTCGCCGAGCAGGTCGATGTGGCGGCGGCCATGCGGCCCGACGTGATCACCCTGGTGGGCGGGCTCAACGACACACTGCGGCCCAAGTGCGACATGGGTCGGGTACGTGCCCTGCTGACGGAGGCCGTGGAACGGCTCGCCCCGGCCTGCGAGCAGCTGGTGCTGATGCGCAGCCCGGGCCGCCAGGGTCCGGTCCTCGCACGCTTCCGGCCGCGCATGGAGGAGCTGTTCCTCTGCGTCGAGGAGCTCGCCGGGAAGCACGGCGCGCTGGTCGTCGACCTGTACGGGGCCCCGTCGCTCGGCGACCAGCGACTGTGGGACGTGGACCGGCTGCATCTGACGGCCGAGGGCCACCGCAGGGTCGCGGAGGCGGTGTGGCAGGGGCTCGGGTACGAGCCCGAGGACACCGAGTGGCGCACACCGCTGCCCCTCACACCGCCGCCGGGGTGGGCCCTGCGCCGGGTCGCGGACGTCCGCTTCGCCCGACAGCACCTGCTGCCGTGGATAGGCCGCCGGTTGACCGGCCGCTCGTCGGGCGACAGCCTGACACCGAAACGGCCCGACCTGCTGCCGTACGAGCGCCCCGTGGACTGACCTGTGACAGCGACGCGGGTGATCAACCTCCGGGGCCGTATCCACGAGTACGGGCCCCGGCTGGAACTCGCCCCCGACTGCGTCGTCTACGTCGGACGCCGCTGGACGATGGGCGGCTGGGACCTGCCCCGGCATCCGCTGTACAACCCGTTCGCGTACGACACCCCGGCGAGGAAGCGGGACGGAACGCGGGCCGAGGTGATGGCCGCCTATCGGGCGTACCTGCTGGAGCGGCCGGAGCTGCTGGACCTGGTGCCGGGACTGCGCGGCAGGACGCTGGCCTGCTGGTGCGCGCCGGAACTGTGCCACGCGGAGGTGCTGGCCGCCCTCGCCGAGACGCTCTCGTAGGTTCCGACGAAGACACCCGCGGGGCTGGCCTGCAGGAATCGCCAGTAGAATCCGTACACGTGACTTCCGCTCCCGCCAAGCCCCGTATCCCGAACGTCCTCGCCGGACGCTACGCCTCCGCCGAGCTCGCCACGCTCTGGTCGCCCGAGCAGAAGGTGAGGCTGGAGCGTCAGCTCTGGCTCGCCGTGCTGAAGGCCCAGAAGGACCTCGGGATCGAGGTGCCGGACGCGGCGATCGCCGACTACGAACGCGTCCTCGACCAGGTCGACCTGGGCTCGATCGCCGAACGCGAGAAGGTCACCCGGCACGACGTCAAGGCGCGGATCGAGGAGTTCAACGACCTCGCCGGGCACGAGCACGTGCACAAGGGCATGACGTCCCGCGACCTCACCGAGAACGTCGAGCAGCTGCAGATCCGGCTGTCGCTGGAGCTGACGCGCGACCGTACGGTGGCCGTGCTCGTCCGGCTGGGCAAGCTGGCCGGTGAGTACGGCGAGCTGGTCATGGCCGGCCGTTCCCACAACGTGGCCGCGCAGGCCACCACCCTCGGCAAGCGTTTCGCGACGGCGGCCGACGAACTGCTCGTGGCCTACGCCCGGGTGGAGGAGCTGCTGGGCCGCTACCCGCTGCGGGGTATCAAGGGCCCGGTCGGTACGGCGCAGGACATGCTGGACCTGCTGGGCGGTGACGCGGCCAAGCTCGCGGAGCTGGAGCAGCGGATCGCCGGGCACCTGGGCTTCTCGCAGGCGTTCACGTCCGTCGGCCAGGTCTATCCGCGCTCGCTGGACTACGAGGTCGTGACCGCGCTGGTGCAGTTGGCGGCGGCGCCGTCGTCGCTGGCGAAGACCATCCGGCTGATGGCCGGGCACGAGCTGGTGACCGAGGGCTTCAAGCCGGGCCAGGTCGGTTCCTCCGCGATGCCGCACAAGATGAACACCCGCTCCTGCGAGCGCGTCAACGGCCTGATGGTCATCCTGCGCGGCTACGCGTCCATGACCGGCGAGCTGGCGGGCGACCAGTGGAACGAGGGGGACGTGTCCTGCTCGGTGGTGCGCCGAGTGGCGCTGCCGGACGCGTTCTTCGCCCTGGACGGTCTACTCGAGACGTTCCTGACCGTGCTCGACGAGTTCGGTGCGTTCCCGGCGGTGGTGGCGCGGGAGCTGGACCGCTACCTGCCGTTCCTCGCCACCACCAAGGTGCTGATGGGCGCGGTGCGCGCGGGTGTGGGCCGTGAGGTCGCGCACGAGGCGATCAAGGAGAACGCCGTCGCCTCCGCTCTCGCGATGCGTGAGCAGGGTGCCGAGCGCAACGAGCTCCTCGACAAGCTGGCCGCCGACGAGCGTATTCCGCTGGGCCGCGCCGAACTGGACTCGCTGATGGCCGACAAGCTGTCCTTCACGGGCGCCGCCGCCGACCAGGTCGGCGTCGTCGTCGGCCGGATCGAGGAGATCGCGAAGCAGCATCCGGAGGCCGCCGGCTACACCCCCGGGGCGATCCTCTGACCCGCTTCACTCCCGAGGAGCTGGAGGCCGCCCGCGACCGTCTCGTGCCGGATGTCGTCGCGGACGGTCTCCAGGTGCTGTTCTGCGGCATCAACCCCGGCCTGATGACGGCCGCGACGGGCCATCACTTCGCCCGTCCCGGGAACCGGTTCTGGCCGGTGCTGCAGCTGTCCGGGTTCACCCCGAGGCTCCTGAAGCCGTCGGAGCAGCGGGAGTTGCTGTCGTACGGGCTCGGCATCACCAACGTCGTGGCGCGGGCGACCGCGCGGGCCGACGAGCTGAGTGCGCGGGAGTACCGGGAGGGCGGGCGCCTGCTGGCGCTCAAGGTGGCGCGGCTGCGGCCACGCCGGCTGGCCGTGGTCGGGGTCACCGCCTACCGGGCCGCCTTCGACGACCGCGGGGCCCGGGTGGGGCCGCAGGAGCGGATGATCGGCGACACCCGGGTGTGGGTGCTGCCCAACCCGAGCGGGTTGAACGCGCACTGGACCGCGCAGACGATGGCGGAGGAGTTCGCGCGACTGCGGGCGGCGGCCGAAGCGGCCTGAGGCCTGGCCGGCCGGTCACAACGGCCCGTCACGGCGGGTCGGTCACCGCAGGCCGGTCACAGCGGGTCGCCCCCGCAGGCCGGTCACCGCAGGCCGGTCGCAACGGGTCAGTCACCGCAGGCCGGACACGGCGGGTCGTCGCCGCAGGCCGGTCATCGCAGGCCGGTCACAGCGGGCCGGCCACCGCAGGCCGGTCACAACGGGCCGGCCACCGCAGGCCGGTCACCGCAGGCCGGTCACCGCAGGCCAGTCACGGCGGGTCGGTTTCGGTGATCAGGACGAGGAGGTGGGTCTCGTCGCCCAGGTCCGCGTCCGCCACGCCGACGGCGACCCAGCGGCCGGTGCCGTCCGGCTGCCACACGTTCAGCTCGTCGACCAGGGTGCTGGCCGTCGACCAGGGCTCCGGTATCGCCTCGCCGCGGTCGATGCGCACCACGAGCGTGCCCATCCACCATGGTGGCTGCCGTGCGCCCCAACGGTCGTCCAGCAGAAGGGATATGTGCTCCTTGAGGGCGTGGAAGTCCGCCACGGTCCGCGCCCGCCGCGCCGCGTCGCCCGTCCATGTCCCGTGGGTCGCCTCCAACGACACGATGCGGTATCCGGGTCCCTCCATGAGCACGTCCGACCCGCTGTGCTGCACGGTGAGGTCCCCGGCACACAGCGAGTCGATCCTGGCGAGGTATTTCGCGCTGTCCATGTGATCCAGTAAAGCGGGCGGCACTGACAACCGGCGCGGCGCGTCCGGCGCTTGGGCGGCTCAGGTGTCCCGGCGGAGTACGCTCCACGCCCCCGCCAGCAGCGCGGCCGCCGCCCAGAGCGCGGTCACCGCGAGACCCGTCCAGGGGCCGAGGGAGCCGTCCCAGGTCTGGTGGAACACCACCTGGCCCGCGCGGTCGGGCAGGTAGTCGGCGACATTGCCCGACATGTCCCCGACCACGAAGGAGACGATGAGCAGGAACGGCAGGAGGATGCTCAGCGTGGCGACCCCGCTGCGCGTCACGGCGGTGAGTCCGGCGGCGAACAGGGCCATGAGCGTGAGGTAGACCCCGCAGCCGACCACACCCCGCATACCGTCGCCCCAGCTCATCCCGCGCGCGTCGGCCCCGAGAACCGCCTTGCCCACGGCCAGGCTCGCGGCGCCCGTGAGCAGACCGACAGCCAGGGACGGGACGGCGATCGCGACCGCTTTGGCCGCGAACCACCGGCCCCGCCGGGGCACCGCCGTGAACGCCGCCCTCAGGGCGCCCCCTTGGAAGTCGGACGAGACGACCGTCGTACCGAACGCGATCGCCGCCATCTGTCCGAAGTTGAACCCGAAGAAGGTGGAGAACATCGGGTCGAAGTCCTCGCCACCGGCGTCCAGCGCGCCGAGCGCGGAGAAGGACGTCGTCGCGAGCAGGACCGCGCACAGTGTCGCGACGAGCGACCGCAGGGTACGGATCTTGATCCACTCCGAGTGGAGCACGGGAACAAACGCCATGGTCAGACCTCCTGGTGCGGTGCGGTGAACTCGGTCGACGTCGCCGTCAGATCGAGGTACGCCTGTTCCAACGTGGCCTCCTCCGAGGCGAGTTCGAGGATCGGGACGCCGGCGTCCGAGATGAGGCGTCCGATGTCGTCCACGCGCGCGTCCGGCACGGTCCAGTGCCCGTCCTCGTGCCGCTCGGCGTCGTGACCGTGGTTGGTGAGGACCTTGGTGAGCGCGTCGCCGTCGGTCGTACGGATCCGCACCCGGGGCCGCACCCGCGCGTGGATGAACTCCCGCATCGGGGTGTCCGCCAACAGGCGTCCCCTGCCCAGGACGACCAGGTGGTCGGCGAAGGAGGCGGTCTCGTTCATCAGGTGGCTGGAGACCAGGACCGTGCGTCCCTCGGCCGCGAGACGTCGCAGCAACTCGCGGATCCAGATGATGCCCTCGGGGTCGAGACCGTTGGACGGCTCGTCGAGCATGACCACTTCGGGGTCGCCGAGCAGGGCGGCGGCGATACCGAGGCGTTGACGCATTCCTAGGGAGTACGTGCGAACCCGGCGGTGTGCCACCGACGCGAGACCCGCTTCCGCGAGCACCTCGTCGACCCGGGTGACCGCGATGCGGTTGCTCGCCGCCAGGGCACGGAGGTGGTCGCGGCCGGTGCGGGAGCCGTGTGCGGCGTCGGCGTCGAGCAACGCGCCCACGTGGCGCAGGGGTTCGTCGAGTGTGGCGTAGGGGCGGCCGCCGATCGTGGCGGTTCCCGAGGTGGGCCGGTCCAGGCCGAGGACGAGCCGCATGGTGGTCGACTTGCCGGCCCCGTTGGGGCCGAGGAAACCGGTGACCCGGCCGGGCAGGACACGGAAGGTGAGGGCGTCCACGGCGCGCCGGGTGCCGTACTCCTTGGTGAGGGCTTGGACGTCGATGCTGGTCATGTGGCAAGCCTGGCCGTCGCCGCGGGGGCGGCGCCTCCCCCGCGGGTGGAGATCCGATCCCCCGTGCGGGGGAGGCCGATTGTCAGTGCCGGCTGCCACGATGACGGAATGACCCGCTTCCTGCACCCGCTCTTTCGCGGGACGACGTACACACGCTTTCTGCACCTGTGGGTGCCGATGCTGGTCGTCAGCGTGTGGTTGTGGGTCGAGATGTCCATGCCGTGGGTGCCCGCGCTCGCGCTGATCCCGGTCGGCCTGATCGCGGCGGTGCGCCAGGGCGAGGGAGTGCAGGCGCGGTTGTTGCTGACTCCGGGCGAACAGGGCACGGAGATCTCCGTGGAGCCGTCGGCGACCTGGGGCGACCGGCTGCGGACCGTGCTGTGGCTGGAAGTGCGCATGCTTCTGGGGGGCTTGACGGCGTGGTCCACCGTCTGGTTCCCGCTGGTGTCGTACTCGCTGGCGAAGCTCGCGTCCGGGAGCGTGCCCCACGACGTCCCGGTCCTGAGGGAGGCGGCGCCGCACTGGGCGTTCGCGTTGCTGGCGCCGCTCCCGCTGGTCGCGTTCTACGGACTCGTGGTCGGGATGGGCGAATTGATCACCGTGCTCGCGCGCCGGCTCCTCGGACCGTCCGCCGCGGAACGGCTCGCCGCCCTCGAAGAACGCACGGAACAACTCCTGGAGCGCACCCGCATCGCCCGTGAGCTGCACGACTCCATCGGGCACGCCCTGACGGTGGCGGTCGTGCAGGCGGGCGCGGCGCGGGCGGCCGGTGATCCGGCGTTCACCGACCGGGCGTTGGAGGCCATCGAGGAGACCGGCCGGACCGCGCTGGAGGATCTGGAGCGGGTGCTCGGCATCCTGCGGGAGTCTCAGCGACCGGTGAGCAGCCGGCCCACGTTGACCGATGCCGACCGGCTGTTGGAGTCCGCCCGGGTCTCCGGTGCGAAGGTCGACGCCGAGTTGACCGGGCCGTTGGACACCGTGCCCGGGCCGGTCTCCCGCGAGGGCTACCGCATCCTCCAGGAGTCGCTCACGAACGTGCTGCGGCACGCGGGGGCCGTGCCCGTCCGGGTCCGTGTCGCGGTCGGCGACGGCACGCTCGACCTGTCGGTACGCAACCCGCTCAGCGCCGGAATACCGGGGCCCGGGCGGGGCAGCGGGCTGCGTGGCATACGCGAGCGCGCGGCCCTGCTCGGGGGACGCGCGCTGACCGGCCCGAACGAGGGTGACTGGCAGGTACATGTGGAACTGCCGTTGCGCTGATCTACGCTGGCCGCATGCCGGTCACCGTTCTTCTCGTCGACGACGAGCCCCTGGTCCGCGCCGGTCTGCGCGCCGTTCTGGAGGCTCAGCCCGACATCGAGGTCGTCGGGGAGGCGGCCGACGGGGCGGCGGTGATCCCGCTGGTGCGGCGGCTGCGGCCGGACGTGGTCGCCATGGACGTACGGATGCCGCTGCTGGACGGGATCGAGGCCACGCGCGCGGTGCTGCGGACGGTCGACGACCCGCCGAAGATCGTCGTCGTGACGACGTTCGAGAACGACGAGTACGTGTATGAGGCACTGCGGGCCGGCGCCGACGGGTTCCTGTTGAAGCGGGCCCGGCCGGCCGAGATCGTGCACGCGGTACGGCTGGTCGCCGCGGGCGAGTCGCTACTGTTCCCGGCGTCGGTGCGGCGACTGGCCGCCGAGTACGGGGAGAACGGCGGGAACCGTGCGGCGCGGGACGTGCTGGAGCGGGCCCGGCTGACCGAGCGGGAGGCGGAGGTGCTGCGGCTGATGACCCGGGGGCTGTCGAACGCGGAGATCGCCGCCCGGCTGGTCGTCGGGACCGAGACGGTGAAGTCGCATGTGAGCGCCGTCCTGGCGAAGCTGGGGGCACGGGACCGTACGCAGGCCGTGATCACGGCGTACGAGTCGGGGTTCGTCGCGCCCGGATGACAGGGATCCGTGCGGGGGCGGGCCCACTGCCGACGCTGACCGGCTTCGTCGGTCGGGGCCGCTGCCGGACCGTCCGGCTCTGCGCGGCCGGGCCCGCTGCCCGGCCGTCCGGCTGCGTGTGGTGGGGTCGCAGTGTCGTCTCCTGCCTCCCGGCACTCGCCGGGGTCCGCCACGCCGAGTACGATCCGGCCAACACGCGCACGAGCTGGGAGGACGGACGTTGGGGCGGCTGACCGGCGGGGATCCCTCGCTGCTGCGGAGGATCAACTCCGCGGTGGTGCTGCACGCGCTGCGCGCCACGGACTGCGCGACCCTGACCGAGATCACCCGGGTGACGGGACTGTCCCGGCCGACGGTCGAGGGTGTCGTCGAGGGGCTCATCGAGGCCGGGTACGTCGTCGAGAAGGCGGCCGACGAGAGCGTGGTCCGACGGCAGGGGCGACCGGCGCGGCGCTTCCGGTTCCGGGCCGAGGCCGGTCATCTGCTGGGACTGGAGATCGGGGCGCACCGCGTCGCCGTGCTGCTGTCCGACCTGGACGGCCGGGTGATCGGCTCGCAGGCCAAGGACGTCGACGAGACGGCGTCCGCGGACGAGCGCCTGGAGCGGCTGCGGACCGCGGTGGCCGATCTGCTGCGCCGGGCCGGGGTCGCGCGCGGCTCCCTGCGGGCCGTCGGGGTCGGCACGCCGGGGATCGTAGAGGCGGACGGCACGGTACGGCTGGGCACCGCGCTGCCCGAGTGGACGGGGCTGCACCTGGGCGAACGGCTCAGTCGCTCCTTCAAGTGCCCGGTCCTGGTGGAGAACGACGCCAACGCCGCCGCGGTCGCCGAGCACTGGAAGGGCGCCGCGACCGAGTCCGACGACATCGTGTTCGTCCTGGCCGGGCTGAGCCCGGGCGCGGGTGCGCTGATCGGCGGGCGGCTGCACCGGGGCTACGGCGGGGCCGCCGGGGAGATCGGCGCGCTGCACCTGCTGGGCCGGGAGGCGACCCCGGAGACGCTGCTGTCCACCACGGACGAGCCCCTGCACCCGCTCGACGAGCAGGCGGTCGCCGATGTCTTCGCTCAGGCCCGGGAGGGCGACCAGCGGGCCCGCGCGGCGGTGGACCGCTTCATCCAGCGGCTGGTGCACGACGTGGCGGCGCTGGTGCTGGCCCTCGACCCGGAACTGGTCGTGGTCGGCGGCTGGGCGGCCGGTCTGGACGGCGTACTGGAGCCACTGCGGCGGGAGTTGGAACGGTACTGTCTGCGGCCCCCGAAGGTCGCCCTGTCGCTCCTGGGCGAGGCCGCCGTGGCGACCGGTGCGTTGCGGCTGGCCCTCGACCATGTGGAGGAGCAACTGTTCGCGGTGGAGGGCACGGTGACGGCCCGCCGCTGACGGCCGTCGGGCCGGCGGGTGTGCGCGGGCCGATCGGGCTCATGAGGCGCACGCGGAGGCCACGGGAGATTCCGGGGAGGCACCCTGGGCTCTCGCGGCCGGTGGGCACCAGTGGGGACGGGGCACGCCGGTGCCGATGCCGATGCCGATGCCGATCAGGTGTGCCGGGGCCGGTGGCGAGAGGACTTGAGGCTTCTGAGCCGGTGAGATGTCTTGGGGCCCCCGGCGCCCGCACATACGCGCGCCCCGGGGAGTTCCCCGGGGCGCCGACGTTGTGACGGTGTGCGGTCAGGACGCCTTGCGTTCCGGGCCCTGGTCGATCTCCACTCCGCCGGAGTCCCCGAAGGTCAGGCGGCAGGTGTCCGCGCGGTAGGTGGCGACGGAGACGGCGGCGGTGCGGCCGCCGGCGAAGTAGCGGGTGGTGACGACGAGGACGGGCGCCCCAGGAAGCCGGTTCAGTTCCTTGGCGTCGTCCGCGCGGGCGGACCCGAGCTCGACGGCGCTCTCCTGGCCCTCCAGCTCCAGCCGCTGCAGCTCACGCAGCACGCCACGCGCGCGTGCCGCCCCCGACGGCGCGTCGATCGCGGACAGTTCGGGCACCGCCGACTCCGCGATGTAGAGCAGTTCGGCGGCGACGGGCTGGCCGTGGGTCGTACGGGAGCGGCGCACCGTGTGCACGGACTGGTCGTCGCCGGTCTCCAGCTCCGCGGCGACGGCCGCGGGCGGCACCTCCAGGGTGGAGTCGACCGGCTGCCAGACATCCCCGGCCGCGCCCCGCCAGTCGTGCTGCTCCGTGCCGACGGCCACACCCACGCGGGGCGGGGCGACGGTCGTACCGACACCGCGGCGACGCTGCAGCCTGCCTTCGAGTTCGAGTTGCTCCAGCGCCTGGCGGAGCGTGGCACGGGCTACGCCGTAGCGGGCTGCGAGGTCGCGCTCGTTGGGCAGGATCTCGCCCACGGTGAATTCCGAGTCCAGTGCCTCACTGAGCACGGTCTTGAGATGCCAGTACTTTGGTTCCGGCACCGTTTCGAGCTGCGTGGTCCCCACCCTGTCCTCCGCAATCGCCGTGATCCGCGGCGTTTTAGCGCCCTTGTTTATTAAAGGTTGTTGCACTTCTCTGCGACCATAAGGCGGCCCCCACCCTTGGTCAAGACCAATCCTCGTTCCCGGGGTCGAATCCGGACGGATCACAGCGAAGCGTTCACGGAACGTTCGTACGACGGCGCCTTCGTGACACGACGTCAGTGCGGTCCTCAGACGGAGGCCAGAGGGCGCAGCTTGTCGGGGTTGCGGATGACGTAGACGGACTGGACGCGTCCGTCCAGGACGTCCACCTGGAAGACCGAGTCGGGCGTGTCGCCGGACAGGGCGAGGACCGCGGGGCCGCCGTTGAGCTCCAGGAAGCGGAAGGACAGGCCGGGGGCCGCCTTCCGGGCGGCACCGACGAGGAAGCGGCCCACCTTGTCGGCCGTCTCCAGGACCCGCAGCGGCGCCTTGGACTTGCCGCCGCTGTCGCCGACCAGTCGGACATCCGGGGCGAGCAGGGACATCAGCCCCTCCAGGTCGCCCTCCGCGGTGGCGGCCAGGAACCGTTCGGTCAGATCGCGCCGCTCGGTCGGGTCGACCTCGTAACGGGGCCGTCGCTCCTCGACGTGCCGGCGGGCCCGGCCGGCGAGTTGACGTACGGCGGGCTCGCCCCGGTCGAGCATGGCCGCGATCTCCGCGTACGGGTAGCCGAACGCCTCCCTGAGGACGAACACCGCGCGTTCCAGTGGTGACAGCGACTCCAGGACGACGAGAAGGGCGAGGGAGACGGTGTCGGCGAGCACCGCCTGTTCCGCGGTGTCGGGCACGGTCTCCGCGAAGTCGGTGACGTACGGCTCGGGCAGCCATGGTCCGACGTAGGTCTCACCCCGCGCCTTGACCTGGCGCAGCCGGTCGATGGCCAGGCGGGTGGTGACGCGCACCAGGTATGCGCGCGGTTCCCGCACCTCGCTCCGGTCGGCGGCCGACCAGCGCAGCCAGGCCTCCTGCACGACGTCCTCGGCGTCGGCCACCCGCCCGAGCATGCGGTAGGCGACCCCCAGGAGGACGGAACGGTGTGCTTCGAAGACGTCGGTCACGGTATCGGCGCTCACCTCTCCATCCCAGCCGAGTCACGCGGTCGTGTCCAGGCGATCGCGGGGCGCGTCCCCTCAGGAACATCAACGGCACCAGCCGGAACCAGCCGGCATCGGGGATGTCGGGGGCCTCAGTGGCATGAGAGGCGTCAGGGAAATTCGGAGAAACCTGGGGCTACCGGCCGGTAATAATTGCTGACAAGCTGTCTACCCCATGGTCGTCAGTGACTCCCCGCCGAGGAGCATCCGCATGTCCGCCAGCACCGTTTCCTTCGAAGTGCCCACCCCTCAGGGCCCCCGGCCCGTCACCGTCTCGTACACGCGCGCGGGCAGCGGCGACCCCCTGCTCCTGCTGCACGGGATCGGGCACCACCGACAGGCCTGGGACCCGGTGGTGGACATCCTCGCGGCCGAGCGCGACGTCATCACCGTGGACCTGCCAGGGTTCGGTGTCTCCCCCGGCCTGCCGGACGGCCTGGCGTACGACCTGCGTACGACGACGGCGGTGTTCGGTGCCCTCTGCGAGGCGCTGAAGCTCGACCGGCCGCACGTGGCGGGCAACTCCCTCGGCGGCCTGCTCGCCCTGGAGCTCGGCCGGGAGAAGCTGGCACGGTCGGTCACGGCCCTGTCCCCGGCGGGGTTCTGGACGGGGGCCGAGCGGCGCTACGCCTTCGGCGTGCTCATCACCATGCGGCGGATAGCCGAGCGAATACCGCTCCCCCTGGTCGAGCGGCTGTCCCGCACGGCCGCCGGCCGGGCCGCCCTGACCAGCACCATCTACGCCCGCCCGAGCCGCCGTTCACCCGAGGCCGTGGTCGCGGAGACACTGGCGCTCGCACGGGCCACAGGGTTCGCCGACACACTCCGGTCCGGCGCCACCGTCCAGTTCACCGACGACATCCCGGACGTACCGGTCACCCTGGCCTGGGGTACGCGGGACTGGCTGCTGGTGCCGCGCCAGGGTGTGCGGGCCAAGCGGATCATCCCCCGGGCGCGGCTGGTGCGGCTGCCCGGCTGCGGCCACTGCCCGATGAACGACGATCCCGCGCTGGTCGCGCGCGTCATCCTCGACGGCAGCCGCTGAGGGCCTTGTTTCGGGGGCGTGCGGTAGCGACGCGAGGGGGGCGAGGGCACGGTCACGCGGCCCACCGCGGCGCCAGGCGGACCGCTGCCGCCCGCAGCAGGCGTTCGTGGCGGCTCCACCGGACCGGGTGGGCGACCCGGCCGGTCAGGGCGCGCTCGGCGCAGTCGAGGCTGTGACGGAACGCCGCGTTGTGCAGCGGGCGGAAGAACAGGAGCCAGCCCAGCCAGCGCACCCCACGCGGACGCAGCACCAGGGTGTGGCGCAGGACGGCATGCCGAGGACCGAGGGGCTCGACGCTGAACTCGTGAAAGCCGTGGAACCCTCTCGGGCCGGTGAACCGGAAACGCACCCACTGGCCCGGTACGTACTGGCTGATCACGTACCGCACCGGACCATGGCCGCCGGACACGCCGACGGCCAGCGGTCGTTCGAAGCGGACGGGAGGCCAGTTCGACGGCCAGAGGCGGTCCTGCTCTCCGCCCAGGGAGTCGATCAACGCACCGACGGCCCCGGGCGCGGCGGGGAGCGTGCGTTCGTGGACGTTCAGCACAGCGATCACGGTGTGCTGACTGCCCGGCCCTGCCCTTCGGGGAACTCCCTCGAAAGGGGCACCGCAGAGTACGCCCGGAGCACTGGTTCGTGCCGTGCGCCGGGCTTCGCGCTCGGGCTGACCGATAAACGTCGATGCGACGCGGCGGACGGGCACCTCCCTCAACTGCTGCTCCACAGGCGCCCCTTGCTCTCCCGCATCCCCGTTCGACGGTGCGGGGGGCGAAGATCGGCCAAGGTCAGAGCGACCCGCGAACACGCGGAGGGGGAAGCGGAGCCCCGGGCGTAAAGAGAGATGAGACAGGCGACACAAGCCAGGCGGGTCAGTAAAGCGCATATGCGAGGGGGCAGCACATATGGCCGCAGCACGCGGTGTTCCACCCGAGTCGCCATCAGAGCAGTGGCAACCGCTGCTCATCCAACCGCCGTTGGCGGAGCTGCGCGGCGACCCGCTTGCCGACGCGGCCCTGTCGGAGCTGCCCCGTCTGGTGCCGTCCTCCGTCGCGGTGCACTCGTTGCGGGCGTTCCTGCTGGCCGACGCCCGCGCCCGATCCCGGGGCGTCGACTACGACCGGGCCGGTCTGCTGGCCGCAGCGGTGTTCCACGACACCGGGCTGAGCGGGAGCACACCGGCGCCGCGCGGCGGATTCCCGTCCCGTTCCGCCGAGTTGCTCGACCGTTTCCTGGCCGGGCAGGGGGTGGACGAGACGCGGCGCGGGGTCCTGACCCGTGCGGTCCGCGAGCACATGCGGCCGTTCCCCGCCCGCGACGCCGGCCCCGAGGAGCGACTGCTGCACTTCGGCGCCTGGCTGGACGTCACCGGTCGCGGCAGCAGCCAAGTGCCGGGCGAGCGGCGGCGGTTGGCCGCTCTGGCCGGCACACCCTGGTTCGCCGTCTCGTTCTCCGCTCGATTGGCCGGCCACGGAGTGCGTCGGGTACTGCCGGCGTCCTCGGCCGTCCGCTGAACCCCGGCCCGGCCACTCGCTCCTCCCGTCGTGAAAGGACCGCAGACATGCAAGAGGACCAGCGTGTTTACGATGTCGCCATTGTCGGAGGCGGCATCGGCGGGACCATGCTGGCGGCGATCCTCGCGCGCCACGGCGTGCGGGTGCTGCTTCTGGAAGGAAGCGGTCATCCCCGGTTCGCCATCGGAGAGTCCACCGTCCCCGAGACCACCTTCGGACTGCGGGTACTGGCCCGCCGCTACGACGTCCCGGAGATCGAGCATCTCGCGACCAACGGTTCGCTGCGCCGTCACGTGTCCTCGAACTGTGGGGTCAAGCGCAACTTCAGCTTCGTCTACCACCGCGAAGGCGAGCCCACCCGCGCCGCGGAGTGCACCCAGTACCCGACCTGGGGGCCACCGCTGGGCCCCGACTCGCACTACTTCCGGCAGGACGTGGACGCCTACATGTTCCATGTGGCGGTCTCGTACGGCGCGACCGCCCACACCCACACCGTCGTCGACGACGTGAAGTTCGACGAGGACGGGGTCACCCTGGTCACCCGGGAGAGGGGCACATTCCACGCGTCGTACGTGGTCGACGCCGGTGGTATGCGGGCGCTGCTCCCGGAACGGCTGGGACTCCGGCAGGATCCGCCCTATCGCACCCGGTCGCGCACGATCTTCACGCACATGGTCGACGTGCGGCCCTTCGACACCGTGGTGCCGCCTCGCGAACAGCACGGGATGCCCAGCCCGTTCAGCCAGGGCACCCTCCACCACCTGTTCCAGGGAGGCTGGTTCTGGGTCATCCCGTTCGACAACCACACGTCGAGCACCAGCGAACTGTGCAGCGTCGGCGTCAATCTCGACCTGGACCGCCATCCGCGCCCCGAAGGGGTGTCCGCGGAGGACGAGTTCTGGAGTCACGTACGGCGGTTCCCCAGCGTGGCCCGGCAGTTCGAGCACGCGAGGTCGGTACGGCCGTATGTGTCGACCGACCGTACCCAGTTCGCCTCACGGACGGTGGTCGGCGACCGGTGGTGCCTGCTGCCGCACGCCAGCGACTTCATCGACCCGCTGTTCTCCAGTGGACTCGCGGTCACCGTGATGGCGCTGAACGCGCTGAGCCACCGGCTCATCGAAGCCGTGCGCAAGGACGACTTCGACACGGCCCGGTTCTCCTATCTGGAGCACTGGATCAAGCGGATGTTCCGTTTCTACGACGACCTGGTGTCCTGCAGTTATCTGTCCTTCGACGACTTCGACCTGTGGAACGCCTGGAACCGCGTGTGGACCATCACCACGCTCTACGGCACCAACTCCCAGAACCAGGCCGCCGTGGCATTCGAGAAAACACACGACCCGGCCTGTTTCGACGTGTTGGAGACTCCGCCCTATCGCGGACTCCAAGGGGTCGACAATCCCCGGGTCGAGCTCCTCTTCAACCAGGCGCGCGACACCGTACTGGCTTATGGCTCCAATGATCTGACGAAGGATCAGGCGATCGCACGCATCTACGACCTGCTGCGTGAGAGTGAACTGTGCCCGGCGGTGTGGGGCACGCTCGACCCCGAGGACCGCTGCCCCGCGGGCGTGTTCACCCTCTGGCCGCTGATGAAGATCCTCCTGTGGGGCAGGTACCGCTCGCCGCGGCACGTCCGGGGGGCCTACTTCACCGGCGGGGCGCGGCTCGTGGGGAGCGAGGCGGTCCAGGTCTACGGCACCGAACTGCGGCGCGGTGCCTTGCTGGTGCACCAGACGGCACGGGACATGTGGGTCAACTGGAACCGGGACTGGACGCGGCGGCCGGCTCCGCGCACGGAGAAGCCGGAGCCCGGGATCCAGCGGTAAAATCAGCAGTAGGTCCAGCAGCAGGCGCAGCAGTCGCTCCACGGACAGAAAAATCATTCCTGCGCTATCCGGAAAAGTAACGTCCCGGTTTGCCACAAGATTACCTCGGGTAGAAAAACCACATGGCCGAGAATTAAAATCCGGCCCGGTTCCCCCTGCTTGATCGAGAGACAACGGGCTGCAATCTAAAATGGCGCACAATTCCACCTGCCCATCGCCCGCCTCCTGCTCCTGGGAAGCTATCTCCCAGCACCAGGACCGCCTCATGCGACTGGTTCGCAGAAGACTCCCGAGCTATCAGGACGCCGAGGACTGCGTCCAGGAGACGATGGCCCGAGCGGCCGCGCATGCCGCGTTGGACCGGAGCCGGCTGGGTCCCTTTCTGACCTCCGTCGCACTTCGGCTCTGCATCGACTACTACCGTGAACTGGAGCGCCGCAGCCGCCTGTTACAGCGTGCGGCCCTCCTGGACGATCCCGGGACCACCGAGGAGGACGTCTGTGACGAGGACTTCGGCAGATGGCTCATGGACCAGGTCCGGTATCTGCGCGGCCGTGAACAGGAAGTAATACTCGCCCGCGCCGCGGGAATTTCCACCGCGGAATTCGCCCGCATGCACAACATCTCCGTCAAGGCGGCCGAAGCCGCTTTCACCCGGGGCCGAGCACGCCTGAAAACGGTATGCGCGAAGGCCATGGAAGACCGTATCTGATAACGCCGACAAAGGGCGCCACGCATCACACACCGAAAGGAACACCCATGTCCAACAACAAGAACATGCAGGATATCCTCAAGGATCTGATGGGCAATATGGCCGACAGCGGCAAGGAGGCCTTCGACGACATTCTCAACCGGCCGGAGAAGTCGTCGTCCGGCAACGCGGTCGAGACGCTGGCCGGACTGCCCGCGAACGCCCTGGGCGCCCTCGCCGGTGTCGTCAACCCGGCCGCGGCGCTGGCGGGCGCGGCCAATCCGCTGGCCGCACTCGCGAGTGGCGGGGGCAATCCGCTGGCCGGCCTCACCGGCGGGGGCAACCCGCTCGCCGCGCTCGTCGGCGCCGCCCAGGCGGGCGTACCGCTCGCGGCCCTCGCCCAGGCCGCCAATCCGCTGGCGGCCGTCGCGGGGGCCGGAGGCAATCCGCTCGCCGCGCTCACGGGGGCCACCGGGTCAGCGGCCAACCCCCTGGCCGCGCTCACCGGAGCGGCCAACCCGCTGGCGGCCCTCGGCGGGGCCGCCAGCCCGCTCGCCGCGCTCGGCGGTGCGGCGAACGCCCTGGGCGGGGTCGGGCAGCTGGCCGGAGGTGTGGGGCAACTGGCAGGCGGGGTCGGCCATGCCGCCGAGGGCGTGGGCGATCTGCTCTCCCTGCCGGCGCAGCTCGCCCAGCTGCTGGACCTGCTCCCGAAACTCATCCAGGCGCTGCAAGGACAGGCCGGCGGCGGAAAGACCGCCAAGGGCTGAGCACTCGCGCCGGTATCCCGCTCGACCGTGTCCGCGTCCCGCTCGGCCGGCCGTGCCGAGCGCACCGACTGCCGTCCCCGGAGTGGTCCCCGGGCCTGAGGAGGTCACACACGATGGCGTCAGTCGTCGGCGATCGGTTGCGTCTCGTGGTCAAGGTCCTGGGGAGCCTCGTCGCCGACGAGGTCGGGCAGGCCACCCGGCTGCGCAGACACGCGAAACGGGGCACATGGGCTCCGGCGGAGGCGGCGGAGGTCTCCGCCGGAGCCGAGCAGCGGCGCGCCAAGGCGGTGCGCCACGCGCTGGAGAGGCTCGGCCCCTTTTATGTGAAGCTCGGTCAGATCCTGTCCACGCGGCCCGACATGGTGCCCGAGTCCATCCGGGACGAGCTGCAGAACCTGCACGACCAGGTCGACGTGCAACCCTTCTCGGTCTTCGAGCCCGTGCTGGCGGGCGACCTCGGGCCGGACTGGAAACTGCGCTTCGACGACATCGACACCGTCGCCCCGCTCGGTGCGGCCTCCCTCGCCCAGGTCTACCGGGTGACCCTGCCCGGCGGGCGGCCGGCCGTCGTCAAGATCCAGCGGCCCGGCATCCGCGAGGGCGTGCTCGCGGACATGGCCCTGATGCGCCGGGCCTCCCGGATCGTGGCCCGGGTGGCGCCCAAGTTCAACGAGGTCATCGACATCGAGGCGATGCTCGGCTCCGTCTTCGACGCGATGGAGCCGGAGCTGGACTTCACCGGCGAGGCCCGCGCCATGGACGAGGCCCGGGAGAACATCCGCCCCTTCCGCACACTGGAGGTGCCCCGGGTCCTGCACGCCGGGCCCCGGGTCCTGGTCCAGTCGCTGGCCCCCGGGACTTCGGTACGGCACGTCGACCGCGCCCACTTCACCGACGACGAGCGCATCGAGATCGGCAAGGACCTGCTGCGCTTCATGTACCACGGCTACTTCGTGCACCGGGTCTTCCACGCCGACCCGCACGCGGGCAACGTCTTCGCGGTGCCCGGCGGCCCGGCGACGCTGATCGACTGGGGCATGGTCGGCCGGCTGGACCGCCGGACCAGTCTCCAACTGCTGCCGCTGTTCATGACGTTGGCGCAGAACGACGGGGCGGGTCTCGCGCATCACTGGGCGGAGATGGGCCGGATGACGGCGTGGTCCAACATGCCCGCGTTCGCGGCGGACATGGCGGCCTTCGTGCCCAAGGTCTCCCATCTCTCCCTGGACGACATGAACTTCGGCGTCTCGCTGACCACCGTGCTGGCGAAGGCGACCAAGCGGGGCATCGGTTCACCGCCCGCGGTGTCCCTGCTGGGCAAGTCGTTCGCGAACCTCGACGGGTCGGTGCGCTGCCTGGCGCCCGAGATCACCCTCCCCGAAGTGTTCCAGGGAGAGGTGCCGAAGATCCTCTTCGCCCTGGGCCGCGAGTTCCTCGGCCGCCACCAGTTCGCCCGGAACTCCATGGAGTTGCTGCTCTCCGCCGTCACCGGCCCCGAGCAGCTGCGCGGAGTTCTCGGTGACGTGGCCAACCGCCAGTTCGCCCTCAACATCCATGAACCGCGTACCTCGGCGGCGATGGGCGGTCAGCGCTCCACCCGGCCGTCCGGCCCGCTGCTGGCCCTCGGAGCGCTGGCGTTCCTGCTCGGCCGTCGCCACCCCCGCTGACCTCAGCGAGCCACCACAACCCTCGGTGCCACCACAACCATCGGTCGACTCACCACGCACACAGGGAGGTTCACCATGCCCGACATCACACGCCCGCAGTCATCGTCCGCGCCGGACAGCAGCCTGCCGCACTCCACACCGACGGACCGCGCTCCGCGGGACGGCACCCTGACCGACAGACTCTCGCGGGTGGCGCTCTGGACGGCGGCCGCGCATGCCGCGGAGTCCCATCGGGACACGCCGTACGTCCTCGATCCCTGGGCCGCCGACTTCCTGCGCACGGCCGGCTTCACCGAAGGTCCCCCGGGAGACGGCCCCCTGCAACGGCTGCTGCCCGACTGGGCGGTGGTGCGCACCCGCTTCTTCGACGAGCACCTGGTCGACGCGGCCCGCTCGGGCTGCCGCCAGGTCGTGCTGCTGGGAGCCGGACTCGACACCCGTGCCCTCCGACTGAACTGGCCCACCGGCGTGCATGTCTTCGAGGTCGAGGACCGCTCGGTCCTCGCGTTCAAGGAGCACGTGCTGAACTGGAGCCCGCCCACCTGCGGACGCCGTAGCCTCGTCGGCGCCGACCCGACATCCGGTTCCTGGGCTGACGGACTCCTCGCCGCGGGGTTCGACCCCCGACGGCCCACCGCCTGGCTCGGCGAGACCCTGCTCTACCATCTCCCGCCCCACGTGGTGGAGACAGTCGTCGCCACCATGACGGAACTCTCCGCACCCGGCAGCACCTTCGGCGCCGAGTGCGTGAACTCCGAGTCGGTCTCCTCCTCGTTCGTCGCCCCCTTCCTCGACGCCCTGTCGGCCACCGGCATCGCCTGGCAATGGCAGCTCGCCGAGCCGCAGGAGTGGTGGGCCGAACGGGGCTGGGAGGCCCGGCCGGCCGACCTGCTCACCCTGCCGTACGTCGTCCAGCGCCTCTCCCCCTACCTGCCCCTGCTCACGGAGGCCGCCGCGAAGTGCGTGTTCCTGACCACCGGAACGCTGCGGAGCTGACCGTACGCACGAGAACCGCGGGCACCTGCACCGTGCACGCGAGAAGGGAGCCCGGGGCGAGTCGCTCCAGGGCTCCCTTCTCGTGTGTACGGCTACGCCCGCTCCAGTGCCAGCAGTGCCGCCGACCACAGGTCGGGCAGTTGGCCGGCGGTCGCCAGGGCCTCGTCGTGGACGACCGTGAGGCAGACCACGTCGTGCTGACTCGTCAGCGTCGTCATGCACCGGATGCCGGCCGCCAGTCCGGTCAGCAGGACGGCACGGCGGGCCACGGCCCCCTGGTGGACGAGCGCCGGGCCGAAGTTCACGCTGCTCGTCGGCGCGGCGACGGCCGCCCCGTTCACCATCCGCGTTCCCACCCGGGCGCCGACCGCCCGCGGGGTGGCGGCCAGCAGCAGGCTGAGCGCGTCGCGCTGACGGCTCGCGCGTATCCGGGCGGTGCGGGCCGCGACACGGGCGAGGGCCCGCAGCGGTGACGGTTCGTCACAGGGCAGCAGCAGCCTGGCGACGACCATACGGTTGCCGGGCGCGCACTCCTCGCCCGGTGCCCGTACCGACATCGGTACCGCCACGGGCACGGGGGGATGCGGGGACCCGGTGGCCTTCAGGTGCCAGGTGCGGACGGCGTGGGAGAGGGCGGCGAGATAGACGTCGTTCACCGTGCCCCCGTGGGCGCGGCCGATACCGCGCAGTGTCGCCAGCGGGGCGTCCGCGTGGCACACGTTCGTCCGTCCGCTGCCCGGCACGTCGAAAGCCGGCTTGGCGGCCCGCGCGCCGAAGGAGGCCGCCACGTCACCGAGGGCACCGGCCAGGCCCCGGGCGGTGGGCCGGGAACGGTGATGCGATGCCGGGCCGCCCTCCGGACGGTCGTCGAGGAGTGCCCGGGCGGTGTGGGCGGCTCCCACGCCGTCCTGGAGGGTGTGGTCGCTGCGGTAGCACAGGGTGTGACCGCCCTCCGCCCCGTGCACCAGCCACACCTCCCAGGGCGGCCGCTCGGCCGTACTCATGGGCCGCGTCAGCATCAGCCGGCCGGCTCCCGAACCGTCGGGGTCGTGCTCGGGCAGCCGGGTCTCGCGCACGTGCTGCTCCACCTCGATCCGGTCGACGCGCCGGAAGACCTTGCCATCGCGTGCGACGCGGTAGCGCAACGCCGGGATCCGGTGGGCCCGTTCGGCCACGCGCGCGCGTACGGCGTCCAGGGACGGGGCCGGGCCGTCGTACCGGAAGAGCAGTCCGACCGGCAGCGGCCTGCCGCGCATCACCAGGTGGTAGGCGGCGTCCGGGGCTCCCATGGGCAGGGTCGCCGGCAGGCTGCCGTCGGCGACGGGGTGGAGGCGCATCAGCGGGACCTTCCTGTCTGACGTCGGGGTGTGGCGGGGCGGGTGAGCTCGCGGAAGCCGCTCCGGCCCGCGACGGGGGCGGGCGCCGGGCCGCTCAGCACGTGCGCCGTGTCGCCCGGCCCAGCGTGTTCACGTATCCCCGCAGGAGAAGGCGTCCCAATCCGTCGACGGGCAGCCGTGGGGCCTGTGACCGATGCCAGGGCAGTGGGTCGCCGGGTTCCGGCTCGCCGAGCAGGGCGCCGGCCACGTGGGCGCCGTGGGCCACGGACATCGCGAGGCCGTGGCCGCAGCAGCCGCCGATGTACCAGACGTCGGGGAAGCCGTGGACCGGGCCCACCACCGGCAGGTCGTCGAAGGTCATGCCGACACGGCCCGACCAGCGGTGGACGATCCGTACGTCGGACAGGTCAGGGTGCAGTCGACGCAACCAGCGCCCGAGCCAGCTCCAGGCCCGCTCGCGGACCGCCTGCAGCCGGGACGCGTCCAGTCCGGCCGGGGCGGTGACCGTACCGCCACCGGCCACCAGTCCCCCGTCCGGGAGCAGCCTGAAGTACGGCGCCATCGGTGCCGCGTCCACGAACGCGTCCCCGGCGCGCCCGCCCAGGGCCGCGTACGCCGTGGCACCGACGGGTGCGGTCGCCACGGCGTACACCTCCAGCGGCAGGACCGTGCCGACGGGCAGACTCACGTCCCGCGCACCGGAGTTGACGGCCAGGACCGCCTGCCCGGCGTAGAGCCTGCCGTGCGGGAAGACCAGTTCGGGTCCGACCAGGTCTCCGGGGTGTACGGCTCGCAGGGGGCTGTCCCCGTAGAAGCGCACGCCCTTGGCCGCGCAGGCGCGGGCGAGGGCGCAGGTCAGGGCGGCGGGGTCCAGGGTGGCCGCGACGCGGTGGAGGAGCCCGGCGGTGTACGGCACGCCGATCCTGGTGCGGATCGCGGCCCCGGACAGGACCGGTACGTCCAGGTCGAGCGCCCGGTAGGCCTTGGCCTGCCGGGCGAGGGCCACCAGGTGCGCGGGCGAACGCGTCGCCACGATCTGCGCGCCGGTCCGCAGTCCGCAGCGCGCGTCGAGTCGGGCGCACAGGTCGAGGACCTGGTCCACCGCGCGCACGCTGGACAGGTGCATGCGGCGGGCGGTCACCGCCCCGAAGCGGCGTACCGCGCGGTCGATCGCCGGTCCGGCCCGGGGCCCGAGCAGCCCGGTGCCCCGGCCGCTGGCCCCGGCGGCGGGGCGCTCCGCGTCGACGACGGCGATGTCGAGCCCGGGGGCGCGCTCCGCGAGATGGTAGGCGCAGGCGAGACCGGCGAGCCCGGCCCCCACCACCGCCACGTCCGCGGTGACCACGCCGTGCAGCGGCGGCTGGACCGGCACTTCGGCCGGCTCCCAGGCGGGCGCTCCGGCGGGCAGCGGGGTCATCCGGGTCCGTCCGGGGTGGGGGCGGGGGCGGGGGCATGGACGGGGGCGGGGTGGAGTCCGGCAACCGGCACGGGAGCGGGCGCGGGGACGGGGTCAAGTCCGGCAACCGGCACGGGCGCAGGCGCGGGGACGGGGTCAAGTCCGGCAACCGGCACGGGCGCAGGCGCGGGGACGGGGTCAAGTCCGGCAACCGGCACGGGCGCAGGCGCGGGGACG
>NZ_JBFAGK010000004.1:0-103466 GCF_040660135.1 Streptomyces sp. NPDC050997 | reverse complement strand
GGGGGTCGAGTCCGGCAACCGGCACGGGCGCGGGGACGGGAAGGGGAACGGGGGCGGAGAGGGGGTCGAGTTCGGCAACCGGCGCTGGAGCAGACGCAGGCCCGGACGAAGCGGGCGCAGGCCCCGGCATCCGCCCGACGGCCGGCACGGGCGCGGGCGCCGGGCCAGGCATCGGCCTGGGGTCAGACGCCTCGTCGGTGAGCCTCCCGAAGCGGCGGTCGTGCCAGAGCAGGGGGCGCCCGCCGCCGACGTGGACCGCCGCGACCCGGCCGACGACGAGGTGGTGGTCCCCATAACGGCGTACGTCCTCGACGAGGCACACGGACCAGGCCAGCGCTCCGTCGATCACCGGGACGCCGAGCACCTGGCGGGTGACCGTGCCGGCGAACCGCTCGGCCGCGGTGGTCGTCGGGTGGGCGAACCGGCCGGCCAGGTCGTGCTGCTCCTCTCTCAGCAGGTGCACCGCGAAGACCCCGCGGGCCCGGACCGCGGCGAGCGTGCGGGAGCCCTCGCGCAGACAGACGAGGAGCAGCGGCGGCCGGGCCGACAGGGAGGTCACCGCGGAGACGGTCATACCGAGCGGACCGTCCTCGCCACGCGCCGTCACCACGGCCACCCCGGCGGCCAGCTTGGCGTACAGGCCCAGACAGCGGGCTGCCCCAGGGCCCGGCTCCTCGCGCAGCCGGTCCCCGTACGAGGAGATCCCGGTCTCTCCGCTCGGCCGTTCAGCCGTGAGCCGCGGTGGCGCACTCATCGATCACCTCCGCGCCCACCAGGCCGAAGAGGATGCGGGCGATGTTTGTCCGCAGGGTGGACTCGGCCACCGGATCGAGGATCTCCGCGAGGGTCGGAATGCCGAGGTCGAAGGAGGCGGTGAAGACGACGAGCGTGCCGTCGTCGCGCGGTTCGCAGCGCCAGCTCCCCTCGAACGTCTGGAAGTCGCCGCTGAGTTGCTCGAACGTGAGGGACAGCGTCTCCGGCGAGAACGTGTCGCGTTCCCGCCACCGCATCAACCCGCCGCGGAACGCGACCGTCCAGTCCGACACGAGCGAGCCGTCGGGCAGTGGGGCGTCCACGCGGACCTCGCGGACGGTGTCGGTGAGTTCGGGATAGCGGCGGAAGTCGGTGATACGTCGGTAGACGTCGGCCGGTGCGAGATCGTCGGCGACAGCGTGCACAGCCACGTGGCGCATGGTTGTCGTTTCCTTTCGATGGGCCGGGCGGGCTTGCGGGCCGGGCGGGTCAGCGGTGGTCGCAGGGGTCAGCCCCCGTCAGCCGTCCACCGGCCCTGAGGCCCTGAGGTCCTGAGGCGCTGCGGTCATACGGAGAGCAGTGGTGTGCAGGGCCTCGGCGAGCGTGGTGAAGAACAGGTCGAGCGCCTCGTCCGAGACCACCGCGGGCGGTGTCAGCCGCAGCACCCGGGTGGCGTTGAGGGAGTGGTTGACCAGCACGTCCCGCGCGATGAGCTCCAGCAGCATCTCGCCGACCGCCCACTCCTCGCCGAACTCGATCCCGATCAGCAGGCCGCGGCCGCGCACCTCGTGGACCAGGACCTCCTGGTACGGCGCGCACACCCCCCGTACTCCGGCCAGGATGCGCGCGCCGAGGGTCGCCGCCCGGGCGACGGTGTCCTCCCGTTCCATCGTCTCGACGGTGGCGAGCGCGGCCGCGCAGGCGATCGGGGAGGCGCCGAAGGTGGAGGTGTGCAGGTAGGGGTCGCGGCCGAAGGGGGCGTACGCCTGCTCGGTGGCGACCATCGCGGCGATCGGTACCACTCCCCCGCTGAGTCCCTTGCCCACCAGGAGTACGTCGGGGCGGACGTCCTCGGCGTTCACTCCCCACCAGGTGCCGAGTCGTCCCATCCCGGTCTGGATCTCGTCCACGATCAGCAGCGCGCCGAACTCCTTGCACAGCGCGGCCACTTCACGGAGATAGCCGTGTTCCGGGATACGCACCCCACCCTCGCCCTGCACCGGTTCGAGAATGACGCAGGCCCGGTCCCGGCGGGCGGCCAGCGCCTGTCGGAGCTGCGCCGGGTCGCCGTAGAACACCTGTGTGATGTCGGGGAGGAGGGGTTGGAACGGTGTCTGGTAGGTGGCGTTGGCGGTGACGCTGAGGGCGCCGAGGGTCTTGCCGTGGAAGCCACCGCGTGTGGTGATCACCGCGTCGCGTCCATGGGCGCGGGCCAGTTTCAGGGCGGCTTCCGTCGCCTCGGCGCCGGAGTTGACGAAGTGGACGTAGTCGAGGCCCGGCGGGGTGTGCGCGGCCAGCGCCTGGGCGGCCCGCGCGGCGACCGGTTCGAGGAAGACCCGGCTGGCCAGCGGGTGGGTGTCGATCTGCCGGTGCACTGCCTCGACGACGGCCGGGTGCCGGTGGCCCAGGATGAAGACGCCGTAGCCGCCGAAGTCCAGGAGGCGGCGGCCGTCGTCGGTGTGGATCCAAGGGCCCTCGGAACGGACCTCGGCCATCCCTCCCATCACCCGGCCCATGACCGCCCGGCCGGAGCCGATGTGCCGGACGTACAGCTCCACGAGTTCGGTACCGCCGGGCAGGGGCGCGGCCAGGTTGACGGGCGCGGCCGGGGCGGCGGGGGGTGACACGGCCGGTGTCTCGACGTGGACGGCGGGCGGTGCGGCGGAAGGGGACGCGGGCGGTGTGGCCAGGGGCGTCGTGGGGGGCGAGATCGTCATGAGGCCAGCTCCCTCGAGGGTGTCGCGGCGGCCGGATGGGCGCGGTGTCGCCTGAGTGGTCCGGCCCTGCCTTCGGCCCAGCTCTCCAGGTTGCGTACGAGGGCGGCGCGGATGTCGGTGTGGGTCAGCCGGGTTCCGCAGTCGGGGTCCCCGAGCGAGGAGGCGAACGGCAGCTCGCGCTGGAAGACCAGCAGGAGTTCGGCGTAGTGCTGGAGGCGCCGGCGCAGCGACGCGGGCATCGCGGTGCCCTGCAGCATGGGCAGCAGCAGTCGGTGCACGGCGTCGACCGGGATGAGCCTGGGCGGCTGGGGCTCGGGCAGGCCATGGCGTACGGCGAACTCCGCGCAGACGTCGGAGATCTCCCGCAGCAGCGGGGCCTGGGGGCCGGCCGTCAGCCAGTACTCGCCGTGGCGCACCTCGCCCCGGATCAGGTCGCCCACGGCCCGGGTGACGAAGTCCTGCGGGACCATGTCGATCCGGGCCTCGGGTTCTCCGGGCAACACCGGCACCTGTCCCAGGACCATCGAACCGAGCGTCTTGGTCAGGCCCTGCTGCCCCGCGATCCGGCCGGTGACCGAGTCACCCATCACGACCGAGGGCCGCACGATCACGCCGGGCAGGCCGGCGTCCCGCACCATCTGCTCGGCCGCCGTCTTGGAGTCCAGGTAGGCGGCGGCGCCCGGGAAGCGCCGCCGGTCCTCGGCGGCCGGCGCGCTCGCCACGAACGCGGTGCTCACCAGGTAGAGGGGCGCGTCGGCGCGAGAGGCCAGCTCGAGGACGGCCCGGGTGCCCGAGGTGTTGGTCCGCATGATGTTCTCGGGCGCGGTGCGCCAGTTGGTCTCGGCGGCGGAGTGCAGGACGACGTCCACCTCGCCGGCTAACCGGTTCCAGGCCTGCTCGGGCAGGCCAAGGCGGGGTGCGAGCAGGTCGCCCTGGAGCTCGCGTACCCGTGGGTCGTGCAGTGGCCTGTTCCGGCGCAGGCAGACCAGGTCGAAGTCGGCGGACAGCTCCTCGATCAGGGCCCGCCCGAGCACTCCGGAGCCGCCGGTCAGCAGCAGCGTGGGCCGGTCGGTCGGACTCGGACGGTGTTTCGGCACGTGTGGCGGCATGGGCGTACTCCCCCAACGGGACTCGGCTGCCATAGGCGGCTGGGATCCGGACTGCCGTACGACGGCCTGGGTGTCAGCCGATGGCGAGCGGCCGGTCGGCCAGATAGCCGGCGAACGGTTCGGTCATGCGGGGCCGGGACGGCGGGTGCAGGGACAGTCCGTTGGCACAGGCGGCCAAGTGGCCGACCTCGTCGGACGTCATGAAGTTGAGGCCACCGAGGAGTTCGACGGCGCGGGGCACGATGCGGGCGAGGGCGTCCTGGACGCTGTAGCGGACGCAGAGGGCCTGGGCGAGCGCGGACTCTCCGAGGTCACCGGCGTCCACCCGGCGGGCGATGCCCTCGGCGGCGGCCATCGCGGCCTCGGTCTCCATGAACAGGCGTACGCGCTCGTGCTCGGGGATCCGGTCGTTGAGCAGGACGCGTTCCACCAGGGCGCTCGCGGCACCGAGGTAGCTGCCCGTCATCAGTGCCTGGAACCAGATCAGTCCGGCCGTCTGGAGCTCGTCGAGCTGCCCGGCGGGCATGGCGGTGCGCAGCAGGAGTTCCGGCGGGACGAGGACATCGGCGAGCGTGACCTGTTCGCTCTCCGCTCCGGCGAGGAAGGCGCTGGACCAGAAGGCGCTGACGCTCAGCCCCTCGCTCTCGGCGGGCACCAGCGCCACCGCGAGTTCCTCGCCCTGTCCGTCCTCGCGGGGGACCATGACACTCGCGGTCAGCACGTCCATGGAACGGGCCAGGCTGCACGGGCGTTTGACGCCGTTGATCCGTACCCCCTGCTCGGTGACCGTGGCGGTCATCGACGGTTCCAGGATGCCGGCGCCGCCGCGCCCCTCGGCGAAGCCGGAGGCGATGATCCGGTTGGAGGACGCCACGCCCTCGATCAGCATCCATTCCAGGCCGTCGGACTGTCCGCCGAGGTGGCCGAGGCCGACCAGAGTGGCCATCGAGAAGTGGTGCATCGTGGTTCCCACGGCCAGCGAGGGCGAGCGGCTGCCGATGGCCCGCTGCACCCGCAGCGCGTCCAGCGCGGTGGCGCCCCGGCCCTGGTGGCACTCGGGCACCAGGAGACCCGGTCCACCGCTGTCCCGGAAGAGCCGGACACCGGTGCTGCTCGGCCGCTCCAGCTCCATGAGCGGGGTCTCGCGGAGGGCGGGGTCCAGGTCGGGCAGCAGCTTGGCCAGCGTGGCGCGTTCACGTTCGAGGAATCTCATGGACGTGCGGACCTCCAGGACTGGGTGGATACGCGCGGACAGGGGTGGGCGAGGCCCGCATGGGTCATACGGCGTTGGTCGCGCGCAACAGCTGCCATACGGCGCCGACGCGGGGCTTGCCGAGGAAGGCGATGTACTCCGGGAGGACCGCGTGCGGGGCCCACTTCTCCTTGTACTCGAGCTGGGAGGCCGCGGGGTAGATCGCCTTTCCGTGCTCTGCCAGCAGACGGGCGAACCGGGCGAACATCCGGCTGGAGCCGGGGACTTCGTGCTCCTCGCCGAGCCCGGTGAACGGGGTGAACCCGAAGTGGAGCCAACCGGCGCCATCGGCGACGAAACGCTCCATGACGGTGGCGTTGAGCGCCTCCATCACGCCGGGAGGCGCGTCGGGCCGGCGTCTGCTGAGGTCGTGCAGCCAGCCGGGCCGACTGCCGTAGGAGGGCGAGTAGTTGACGTATCCGACAGCCTCACCGGCGATCCGGCCCACGAACAGCCGGCGGTGTTCCTGCAGCGGTCCGGTCCGCTGGCCGACGAGGAAGCGCAGCTCCTTGACGTGCCGGCCCTTGTCCCGCAACCAGCGGTCGTCGAGCAGGTCCAGCTCCCGGCGGTCGTCGTGCTGGACCTCGGCCACCTCCAGTCCCGCCCGCCGGGCCCGCGAGATCTTGTTCCGCAGCCGCACGAACCGGGAGCCACGCAGGGTGAAACAGGACAGGTCGACGGCGTAGGAGGCTCCGAGCTGGTTGACCGTGAAGCCTCGCCGGGCATACAACTCGGCGTCCGCACGCTGGAGTTGCACGGCGACCAGCCGGGGCCCGGTCTCGGCCACGAAGGAGTCGAGCAGCCGCTCGCGGTGTTCCGGAGCCGCGAACGGGCCGCCGAACTGAAGAACATGACGCCCTGACCTGCGATAGGCGCAGGCGCCCTCGAAACGGTCGTCACGGAAGTATTCGTTGCCGCTGTTGAGGGCGAGGAATGCGCTGGGATTGTCGCTGTGCTCGGCGAGAGTGTCAAGAACGGTGTCAAGCACGGACGACATGTGGGCCCTCCAGGGAATTCTTCGGCTCGAAAGGCACGCTGAACGGTTTCAGGGAATTGCCGAAGAGCGCACGGTCGCCCATGAGGTGGATGGGAAGAGCGAGCAGAGCCCATTCCGGCCCGACGGACAACGCCCACGCTCCGGCCAGCACCCCGGCCGTGACCAGGCTGTGCATCACGTTGTAGGCGACGTAGTAGCCGCGCGCGATCCGTCGGCCGCCGCCGCGCCGGACGGCGAGCGCCCCAGGGAGATAGCCGATGACGTCGATCACCGAGAACAAGGCGATGAACACGCCCCAGCGAATCTCCGAAAGGTGCTGGAAGGCGAGCACCAGTGAAACGACCAGAATAGCCAGCCATTCAAGTCGGCAGAGCGCGAAGGTAGTTTTCGTCTCGAATCTGTTCTTGGCGTCCACGGGCGCTCCTTTCACCCCTGATTACGCACGAACGGGTGCTACCCCTCGCAAAAGCGAAAGCGGGTCCGGCGCCCCAGGTCTAGGGTCCCGTCGCATGACGTTCGAGTTGTTGTTCCATGCCGCGTCGGCGCCGGCCCGCGCGCGTGGTCGTGCCCTTCAGTCGGCTCTGCGTGAGGCGGTCCGCTCGGGGCGGCTCGCGGTGGGCACCCGGCTGCCGTCGAGCCGCGACCTCGCGGCCGACCTGGGTGTGTCGAGGGGCCTGGTCACGGAGGCGTACGAGCAGTTGACGGCGGAGGGCTACCTGCGCAGTGGCCGCGGGGCCGGGACCTGGGTGGGTGACGCGGTGCGGGCCGCGCGCCCTCCCGCGCGTGACCTCGCTCCGCGTCGCGTCGGTGCCCGGGCCGACTTCGTCCCGGGGACACCGGACCTGTCCCTGTTCCCGCGTGCCGCGTGGTCCGCCGCCCAACGCGGTGTCCTGGCCGAACTGGCGCACCAGGAGCTCGGCTATCCCGATCCGCGCGGACTGCCCAGGTTGCGCACCGCGCTGGCCGAACTCCTCGCCCGCCGCCGCGGCGTGGTCGCGGACCCGGACCGGATCGTGGTGGTCTCCGGGGTGAGCCAGTCGACCACCCTCCTCGGTCTCGTCCTGCACGCGCGCGGGGTCCACGCCGTCGCCGTCGAGGACCCCGGCAGCCCCCAGCACGCCGAGCTGTACACGGCGGCCGGTGTCACCACGGTGCCCGTCCCGCTGGACGACGAGGGGCTCGGCATGGGCCCGCTGCGGTCCTCCGGCGTACGGGCCGTGGTGACGACCCCGGCCCACCAGTTCCCCACCGGGGTCGCCTACTCCGCGAACCGACGCGCGGAGCTGCTGGACTGGGCGCGGTCCGTGGACGGTCTCGTCCTGGAGGACGACTACGACGGCGACTTCCGTTACGACCGTGCCCCCGTGGGCGCGTTGCAGGGGCTCGACCCGGAGCACGTGGCGTACGCGGGCTCGGTCAGCAAGTCGCTCGCGCCGGGGTTGCGGCTGGGCTGGCTGCTGGTCCCGGAACCGCTCGTCGAGGAGGTCGTCGCCCGCAAGCGGACCCTCGACCTGGGCCATCCCGTGCTCGACCAGGCCCTGTTCGCCCGGTTCGTGGAACGCGGCGACTACGACCGCCAGTTGCGCCGCTGCCGACGCGCCTACCGGGAACGCCGGGACACCCTGGTCGCCGCTCTGCGGGAGCACTTCCCCGGCGCGGAGGTGTCCGGGATCGCCGCGGGACTGCACGTCATCGCCGCGCTGCCGGAGCGCTACGGCCCACAGGATCGGTTCCTGGCACAAGTGGCCGCGGCCGGGGTGGCCGTACGCCCGCTGTCTGACTGCACGCACGCGCGTGCCGAGGCCGAGGCCGACGGCAAGGGGGATGTCCGCCTGGTCCTGGGGTACGCCCATCTCTCCCCCGCGCGGATCCGTGACGGCGTACGGATGATGGCCGCGGCGGTCACCCACTGACCGATGTGAGCGCCGACGGCGGGGCGGGATCCGTCCGGCCACCCGATCACCGTCTCCCCGTCTCCCCGTCTTCCCCCCGACCGTGCTCCGGCTGCCCGATCGCGCGCCCGCACGCGCCTCCACTCGCGAATCGCACACAGGTTCCCTTGTTCCCGCGGTCAGTTGTTCACTTGTGGTTTCCGTGAGCGCTGCGGCGCCCCAGTAGTTGTGGCACTGCACACTGGCCGGATCCCGTCGCTGGAGGCGTATCCATGTCATACCGTCCGCTACCCGGTCGTCGCAGCGTCCTGCGCGGCTCCCTGGCCGCTTCGGCGGCCCTGACCCTGCCCACCGCCCTCGGCGCGGCGCCGGCCTTCGCCCTGTCCGGACGCCCGAAGGCCGGTTGGGGCGTGCAGACGGGAGACGTGAGCGCCGACTCCGGACTGGTGTGGGTACGGTCCGACCGGCCGGCCCGGATGATCGTCGAGACGTCCGCGACCGAGTCGTTCCGCAATCCCCGCAGATGGCACGGTCCGCTGCTCGGCGCGGACACCGACTTCACCGGCACGACCCGCCTGCGGGGGCTGCCGTCGGGCGAGCAGATCAACTATCGTGTCCTGCTCGCCGACCCCGACGATCCGCGCCGCACCGGCGAGCCGGTCACCGGCACCTTCCGTACCGTGTCGGCGCGCAGGCAGAGCGGCGTGCGCTTCCTGTGGTCCGGTGACCTGGCCGGGCAGGGCTGGGGCATCAACCCCGACTTCGGCGGCTACACGATCTACCAGGCGATGGCCGGGCTCGACCCCGACTTCTTCCTCTGCAGCGGCGACAACAACTACGCCGACGGTCCGATCGCGGCGACCGCGGCCCTGCCCGACGGCAGCACCTGGCGGAACATCACCACCGAGGAGAAGTCCAAGGTCGCCGAGACCCTGGCCGAGTTCCGCGGCAACTTCCGCTACAACCTGCTGGACGAGAACCTGAAGAGGTTCAACTCACAGGTGCCGTCCGTCATCCAGTGGGACGACCACGAGGTCCGCAACAACTGGTACCCGGGCCAGACCATCGCGGACACCGACACCCGCTACACCGAGAAGAACGTGGACGTGCTCGCGGCGCGGGCCCGACGGGCGTTCAGCGAGTACTTCCCGATCTCCACCTTGGCACCGGGCGCGCGTGACGGCCGGGTGCACCGAGTCCTGCGGCAGGGGCCCCTGCTGGACGTGTTCGTGCTGGACATGCGGACGTACCGCAACGCCAACTCGGCCGACGACCAGACCGTGGACCCGCAGGGCATCCTCGGCCGGGAGCAGCTCGAGTGGCTAAAGCGGGAGCTGTCGCGGTCACGTGCGGTGTGGAAGGTGATCGCCTCCGACATGCCGCTCGGGCTGGTCGTGCCGGACGCCACTGAGGGCAGGCAGAACATCGAGGCGGTGGCGCAGGGCGACCCGGGTGCGCCGCTCGGGCGTGAGCTGCAGATCGCCGAGCTGCTGCGGTACGTCAAGCACCGTCGGATCACCGGCACGGTGTGGCTGACGGCCGACGTGCACCACACCTCGGCACAGCACTACCAGCCCTCACGGGCGGCCTTCACGGACTTCGAGCCGTTCTGGGAGTTCGTGTCCGGGCCGCTCAACGCGGGCGCCTTCCCGGCCAGCAAGCTGGACAACACCTTCGGTCCGGAGCGGGTGTTCGTGAAGGCGCCGACCGCGTCGAACGTCTCGCCCGCGGGCGGCTACCAGTTCTTCGGCGAGGTCGACATCGACGGCGACAGCGGGGAGCTGACCGTGCGGCTGCGCGAGCAGGACGGCACCGTGCTGTTCACACAGGTGCTGCAGCCGGGCAGGGTCGGCCAGTAACTCCCGTACCCCCGGCTCCCGTACCCTCGAAGCCGCGCCGCGCACCGGCGTCATCTCCCGGTGCGCGGCACACGGTACAAACAACAACCAACGGTACAGAAAAGCATACTTTACCCAGCGGTCACAAGACGTTCGTGATCACGCAACACCATTCCTCCACACTGGTTGCATGACTCGAAAAATCTCTGTTGTGACGCGCACCGATGACGCTCGTCCCGTACACCCCTGGCAGATCGTCTCGGCGGCCTTCCACACATGGTGGTCACGCCGCCACGGTCACGCCCCACCGACGAGTGATACCGAGCCCGGCCCGCTGGCCGAGGAGCAGCGGGCCGGAGAGAGCACGCTGTGGCAAATGCGGACGACGGTGAAGGACGAACCGGGCTCGCTGGCCGCCCTGTGCGCGGCTCTCGCCGAGCACCGGGTCGACATCCTGAGCCTGCAGGCGCACCCGCTGGCCGAGGGCACGGTGGACGAGTTCCTGCTGCGCGCCCCCGCCGACCTCGTCGGCTCCGAGATCACCCGGGCCGTCGCGGGGGCCGGCGGTGCCGACACCTGGATCGAGCGGGCGGACGCCCACGACCTGGTGGACGCGCCCACCCGGGTCCTCGGCCTGGCCGCCCGTACGGCACTGGACGCGGCGGAACTGCCACTGGCGCTACGGCAGTTGCTGGGCCGCTGCACCATCCGTCAGCAGCCCGCCAAGCCCGCGTCCGGAGCCGGCCGAGGGCCGGGAGCCCTGCCGGTGGAAGGGGTGCTGGAGGACACCGTGATGCGGCTGCGGGCGCCGGAAGGCGGAGTGATCACCGTGGAGCGGCCGTATCTGCCGTTCACCCCGACCGAGTTCGCGCGGGCGCGGGCCCTGGTGGAACTGGACGCCCGCCTCGGTCCGCGGGTGCCGCGCAGCCAGGACGTACTGACACTGCCCGCGGGCAACGCGATCACCGTACGCCGGGCCGACGCCGGCGATCTGGAGGCCGCGGTGGCGATGCACGAGCGGTGCTCGGCGCGGACGCTCGGGATGCGCTATCACGGGCCGGTCGGTGACGCCGACCGCTATCTCAAGCACCTGCTCAGCCCGCGCTTCGGCCGGACCCTCGCCGTGCAGACCGCCTCCGGACGCATCGTCGGACTCGGGCATCTGCTGTGGGACGGGGACGAGACGGAGGTCGCGCTGCTCGTCGAGGACGACTGGCAGCGGCGCGGTATCGGCGCCGAACTCCTTAGCCGGCTGGTGGCGATGGCGGTCGAGGCCGGCTGCGCGAGCGTGTACGCGGTGACACAGTCGTCCAACACCGGCATGGTCGCCGCGATGCGCGGGCTCGGACTCCCCCTCGACTACCAGATCGAGGAGGGCATCCTGGTGATCACGACCCGCCTGGACACGGCCCCGGTCACCGCACGGCCGTCGTACGCACAGGAGCTGGAGCTCTCCGAGGAGATCGTGCGTGACTGACCCGTGCGCGACTGACCGTGCGTGACTGACCACGCCCTCGGCTCAATCGGAGTGACGCGCGGCGGCCCCTCGTACGAGGATGGACCGCATGTCAGAGACCAAGAGCCCGCTTCCCCGCGAGGTCGCCGACGCCTATGTCGACGAGCTCATCGCCCTCGACCCGATCACCGGTACGTATCTCGGCGTGCCGGAGAGTTCGCGTCGGCTGCCCGATCTCTCACCCGCGGGCCAGCAGGCGCTCGCCGGCCTGGCGCGCGGGACGCTCGCGCGGCTCGACGAGGCCGAACGGCGGCCCGGCGCGGACAGCGACATCGAGCGCCGGTGCGCCCGTCTGCTGCGCGAGCGGCTGACCGCCGAGCTCCGGGTGCACGAGGCCGACGAGGGCCTGCGCGCGGTCGGCAACCTGGGGACGCCGGCGCACTCGGTGCGGGACATCTTCACCGTCACGCCGTCGCAGACCGACGAGGACTGGACGGCCATCGCGGAGCGGCTGCGCGCGGTGCCGACCGCGTTGGCGGGCTACCGCGAGTCCCTCGAGCTGGGCCTGGAACGCAAGCTGTACGCCGGTCCGCGTCCGACCGCCACCTTCGTCGGCCAGCTCACCGAATGGGCGGACACGGACGGCAAGGGCACCGGCTGGTTCGAGGACTTCGCGGCGGCGGGCCCCGAGACCCTGCGCCCGGAGCTCGACGAGGCCGCCCGTGCGGCGACCGCGGCCGTGGCCGAACTGCGGGACTGGATGCGCGATGTGTACGAGCCGGCCATCGAGGGCGCCCCGAACACAGTGGGCCGGGAGCGCTACGCCCGCTGGTCGCGCTACTTCAACGGCACCGACCTCGACCTCGACGAGGCGTATGCCTACGGCTGGGCCGAGTACCACCGTCTGCTGGCCGAGATGAAGCAGGAGGCCGAGAGGATCCTGCCCGGCGCCGAGACGCCGTGGGTGGCGCTGGCCCACCTCGACGAGCACGGCAGGCACATCGAGGGCGTCGACGAGGTCCGCGACTGGCTGCAGGGTCTGATGGACCAGGCGATCGACGCGCTCGACGGCACCCACTTCGAACTCGCCGAGCGGGTGCGGAAGGTGGAGTCCCGCATCGCCCCGCCCGGCGGCGCGGCGGCCCCGTACTACACGCCGCCGTCGGAGGACTTCTCGCGTCCGGGCCGCACCTGGCTGCCGACGATGGGCCAGACCCGCTTCCCGGTCTACGACCTCGTCTCGACCTGGTACCACGAGGGCGTCCCGGGCCATCACCTGCAACTCGCCCAGTGGGCGCATGTCGCCGGGAGCCTCTCCCGCTACCAGGCCTCGATCGGCATGGTCAGCGCCAACGCGGAGGGCTGGGCGCTGTACGCGGAGCGGCTGATGGACGAGCTGGGCTTCCTCACGGACGCGGAACAGCGGCTCGGCTACCTCGACGCGCAGATGATGCGGGCCGCCCGGGTCATCGTCGACATCGGCATGCACCTGGAGCTGGAGATCCCGGCGGACTCGCCCTTCCACCCCGGTGAGCGCTGGACGCCGGAGCTGGCGCAGGAGTTCTTCGGCGCGCACAGCAGCCGCCCGGCGGACTTCGTGGAGAGCGAGCTGACCCGCTATCTGACGATTCCGGGTCAGGCGATCGGCTACAAGCTCGGCGAGCGGGCCTGGCTGCTGGGCCGGGAGAAGGCGCGCGAGCGGCGCGGCGACGCCTTCGATCTCAAGGCCTGGCACATGGCGGCCCTGTCCCAGGGCTCGCTGGGCCTGGACGACCTGGTGGACGAGCTGTCCCAGCTGTAGCCGTGCCCGGCATCCCCCGTCCGTCTCCTCGCGTGGGCCGGCCGCGCGAGGAGACGGACCGGGTCACAGCCGCCGTAGCCGTACGAGGCCGAGCCAGGTCTCGGGACCGGGTCTGACCTGGGCCGCGCGGACCGCGTAGCTGCCCGGCGTTCCTTGTCCGTCTCCCCGCGTGGGCCGGCCGCGCGAGGAGACGGACCGGGTCACAACCGCCGTAGCCGCACGAGGCCGAGCCAGGTCTCGGGACCGGGTCTGACCTGGGCCGCGCGGACCGCGTAGCTACCCGGCGTTCCTTGTCCATCTCCCCGCGTGGGCCGGCCGCGCGAGGAGACGGACCGGGTCACAGCCGCCGTAGCCGCACGAGGCCGAGCCAGGTCTCGGGACCGGGTCTGACCTGGGCCGCGCGGACCGCGTAGCTGCCCGGCTCCAGTACGACTCGCAGGCAGTCGGTACGAGCGGAGTCGTGGCCGGGCCAGGCCGCGTCGAACAGCACGACCGGTCCGGGCACCGTCCAGCGCACCTCGTCCTCCCAGGCCGCCGTGGCGAGGGCGGCCGGCACTTCGGCGAGCAGTTCGTCCTCGGAGTCCGCGGCGCCCCAGCGGACGAAGACGGCGTGGTCGGGCAGAAAGGCGGTCGAGGCCGGCTCGTCCCCGAGGACCAGCGCCGCGGAGTCGCCCACCGGGAGCAGTCCGACGAACCCGTCGACCTCGCACGCCCGGTCGTAGTCCGAGGCCGTCTCGTCTCCGTCGGCGCCCGCCCAGAACGGCAGGACCGTCTCCGGCACCGCTATGAGCGGGCCACCGCCCGACTCGACCCACTCCACCGCGCCCGGCTCCGCGTATCGCACCATGCGCCAGAACCTACACGGCCGCAAAGTTCGTCGAACCTCGACCTCAGCAACCGCAGTTCAGCGCGTCCACCGGAGCGGTCAGCGGATCGGCGGCACGGCGCTCACGGCCCTCCCAGGTCTCGACCTCGAAACCCTCGCGCGCCCAGTACTCGAAACCGCCGAGCATCTCCTTGACCTGGTAACCGAGTTCGGCGAGGGCGAGGGCGGCCCGGGTCGCGCCGTTGCAGCCGGGGCCCCAGCAGTACGTCACCACGGGCACGTTCCTGTCGAGCAGCCGCTCGGCCTGCTCGGGGACGAGCGCGGTGGGCAAGTGAATCGCACCCGGAATGTGGCCCTGGTCCCAGGACTCGGTGGAGCGGGAGTCCAGGACGACGAAGCCGGGGTCGTCGTCGGCCGCGAGCGCGGTCGCGACGTCCGACACGTCGGCGTGGAAGGCGAGGCTCGCGCGGAAGTGGGCGGCGGCCTCGGCCGGGGCGGCGGGGGCGACGCGCAGGACGGGGTTGGCAGAGGCGGTGCTGGTACTGGTACTGGTACTGGTGCGTGCGCTGGTACTGCTCATGGTCCGGCCTTTCCTGGCGGGGCTCGATGACCAGGAATCTACGGTCGCCGAGCCGGCCATTGAAGGAGCGATCCACGGCAGTTCTCTTGAGCGACCGGGGATTCCCCTGCTATCTCTCGGACATGACCGTCTATTCCCCGGACGCCACCGACTGGCGCATCCTCGACGTCCTCCAGCGGGAGGGCCGGGCCAGTTTCGCCGAACTCGCCCGTGCCGTGTCCATGTCCGCGAGCGCGGTCACCGAGCGGGTGCGGCGGCTGGAGGAGGCGGGTGTCATCCAGGGGTACGCGGCCGTGGTGGACCCGGAGCGGCTGGGCCTGCCGATCCTCGCGTTCGTGCGTCTTCGCTACCCGAACGGCAACTACAAGCCGTTCCACGATCTGGTGGACGCCACCCCCGAGATCCTGGAGGCGCACCATGTCACGGGCGACGACTGCTTCGTCATCAAGGTCGTGGCACGCTCCATGCGCCATCTCGAAGAGGTGTCGGGCAGGATCGGCGCGCTCGGCTCGGTGACGACGAGCGTCGTGTACTCGTCCCCGCTGCCGCGCCGCCCTCTGGGGCGATGAGCTCAGACGCCCCGCTGCCGCAGCGTCGACCCTGACCGTTCCTTCACGACCTCCAACTGCGCGTGGACGCGCCGCCGCAGATCGGGGACGTGGCTGACGATGCCGACGCTGCGGTCACGTTCGCGCAGTGAGTCAAGGACGTCGAGGACCTCGTCGAGGGTCTGGTCGTCGAGGCTGCCGAAGCCCTCGTCGATGAAGAGGGTGTCCAGCCGCACCCCGCCGGCCTCGTCGGTGACGACGTCCGCGAGGCCCAGGGCGAGGGCGAGCGAGGCGAAGAAGGTCTCCCCGCCGGACAGCGTGGCCGTGTCCCGCTCACGCCCGGTCCAGGAGTCGACGACGTGCAGCCCGAGCCCGCTGCGGCCGCGGCCCGTGCGGTCGTCGGAGTGGACCAGGGTGTAGCGGCCGGAGGACATGCGTTGCAGCCGTGCGGTCGCGGCGGCGGCCACCTGTTCCAGCCGGGCCGCCAGCACATACGACTCCAGGCGCATCCTGCGGTCGTTGTCCGCCGAGGTGCCCGCGGCGAGGCCGGCGAGGCGGGCCACGCGTTCGTACTCCTCACGCAGCGGGGCCAGTCGTCGCACGCCGGCGGCCGCGCGCGCGGAGAGCCGGTCCAGTTCGGCGCAGCGCCGGGCCGCCGCGTCGCGGCCGGAGGCGGCGTCCCGCAGCCGCCCGCCCGCGGTGGCCGCGGCCCGCTCCGCCGTGGTGAGGTCGGCGGGCGGGCGCAGGGCGGCGGCCGCGGTGTCTGCCTCGGCGAGGACGGCCCGTACCGCGGCCTCCTCCGACTGCCAGGCGTCCAGCCGTCGTTGGAGTTCACGGTGGGCCGTCCCGTCCAGCAGGGCGGCGGCCGCGTCCTGCGGAGTGTCGAAGCCGGACCGGAAGGCGGCGTCGGCGAGCCGGGCGTCGGCGTCCTTGAGCCGCTGGGCGGTGTCCTCGGCGACCCGCGCGCAGTCGGCGGCGTCCCCGAGCAGCGCGACCCGGCGCTCCAACTGCGCGGCCCGCGCGGCCACGCTCTCGGCGCCCCCGCGTGCCTGGGCCAACTCGCCGTCCAGGACGCTCTTCTCACGGTCCAGCCGCTCGCGACGGCCGACCCGGGCGGCGGCCCGCACGGCCGCCTGCTGCTGGGCGGCGGTCCGCTGTTCGTGCTCAGCCTCGGCCCGCCGCAACTCCTCGCGCGCGGGGTGCAGCGCAGAGGCCTCCCTGCATGCCTGGGCGTAGAGGCGCTCCAACTCACCTTCCTCTTCGGCGAGTTGATCTGTAGGTGTGTCGCCGGCCTCGGCGGTCGCGACGGCCAGTGCCTCCCGTACGACGCCCAGGCGCCGTTCCTTGTCCGTGTGCAGCTCCTCCGCCTGCTGGTAGGCGGTCAGCGCCCGCTCCTCCGCCTCCCGGTCCACGTGCCCGGCGTCCTTGCGTGCGGGGGCGGGGTGCTCGGTGGCACCGCAGACGGCACAGGGTTCGCCGTCCGAAAGCTGCGCGGCGAGTTCGGCGGCGATGCCGCTCAGGCGCTGTTCCTTGACGTCGAGCCAGTGCGCCTTGGCCGTCAGCGCCCGCTCCCGCGTGAGACGGGCCTGCTCGGCGGCCGTTTCCGCGTCTCCGGCCAGCTGGTCACGCGTCCGTGCGGCGCTGAGCCGCTTCTGTGCGGGCTCGCGCCGCACGGAGAGCTGTTCGGCCCGTGTCGCCGCCTCCTGCGCGGACTCGATACGGCTCCGCAGTCCGGTCCGGGTCGTCTCCCACCCGGCGAGCCAGGCCTGCGCGTCCTGCCGGACCTCTTCGTCGGCCCGCTCCTGCCGGTCCAGGTCGGCGCGTTCGGCGACGAGGTCGGCCAGCCGTCGCTCGGCGCGGCGAGCCGACTCCAGTCCGCCCAGTTCCTCCGCGGCCCGGCGGGCGGCGGCGGCGAGTCCGGCGGCACCGGCGTCGGCGAAAGCAGCGCGGGGCGAGAGCGGCGCGTCGGCATCGGCGTCGGCGCGGGTGCGGGTGCCATCCCTCCCGGCATCCATCTGTCCTTCGCCGAGGGCATCGCGCAGCAGGGCACGCGCGTGTGCCTCCGCCGCGGCGGCCCGACGGTGTTCGCTGTCGGTCGCCTCCCGCAGCTCCAGGGCCGGCGCGACCGCCTCCGCCTTGTGGGCCCGCTCCATCCGCGCCCGCGCCTCCTGGTACGCGTCGGCGCGCTCCTCCAGGCGCGTAGCCCTCTCCCGCGCCTCGCCGCACCGGCGCTGCAGTCGGGCCAGTTCGCGCACGTCGGCCAGGTCGCGCTCGGCCGCCGCCTGGGCGGACTCGGTGGCCGAGAGTCGGCAGTGCGCGATCGTCAGCTGCTCGCGGGCGGTGCTGCGGGCGACGGCCGCCGCGCTCAGCACGGCGTCGGCCAGACCCGGTTCACCGGGCGTCAGCTCGGGCAGCTCCATGACGCCGCCGGCCGCCTGCTGCATGCGGTGCGCGTCGGCCAGCAACGCGGCGTCCCCGTCGCGCACCTGGGCCTCGGCCGTCCGCCTGCGTTCGGCGAGCCGTTTCTCGACCTCGGCGAAGCGGTGGGTGTCGAAGAGCCGGCCGAGCAGCCTTCCGCGGGCCTCCGCGTCGGCACGCAGGAAACGCGCGAAGTCGCCCTGCGGCAGCAGCACCACCTGGCAGAACTGCTCTCGGCTCATACCGAGCAGTTGGGTGATCTCCTCGCCGATCTCCTGGTGGGAACGGCTGAGGTCCTTCCAGACGCCGGCCGTCGGGTCGTACGCGCGAAGCCAGCTCTGGGCCTTGTCGACGGTGGTGCCCGGACGGCCCTGCTTCTTCGGGCGTTCCCAGGGCGGCTGCCGGGTGACCTCCAACCGGCGTCCCGCGACGGTCAGTTCGAGGCTGATCTCCGTGCGCAGGCCCACCGCGGCATGGTCGCTGCGCAGAGCCATGCCCTGACCACTCTGGCGGGCCCCCGGCACCGAGCCGTACAGCGCGTAGCACACCGCGTCGAGGACGGAGGTCTTCCCGGCCCCCGTCGGTCCGTGCAGGAGGAAGAGTCCGGCCGCCGACAGCGCGTCGAAGTCGACGGTCTGGGCGCCGCCGAAGGGGCCGAACGCGGTGATCTCCAGTCGGTGCAGCCTCACCGCGCCACCTCGCGCACCGTCGCGTCCGCGCGGACCGTGTCGAACGCGTCCCGCAGCACCACCTGTTCGCGCGCGTCGGGTCCGGCGCCCCGCACATGGGCCACGAAGTCCTCCGCGATCTGCTGGTCGCTGCGCCCGGCCAGCCGTCTGGCGTACGACACGCCCGGGTCGTCCGGCGCCCGCTCGGGGTCGAAGACGAGGCTGAGGGTGTGCGGGAAGCGCTCGGTGAGCCGGGCCATGGGGTCGGCGGGCCGGACCGGGTCGGTGAGAGTCGCCTCGACCCACGACCCCTCGTGCCGGACGAGTCCCGGATCGGCGAGCAGGTCCTCCAGGGCGCCCCGGATACGGACCAGGGCGCGGGGCACCGGGCAGTCGACGCGTTCGGCGGTCACCGCGCCCTCGGCGTCCAGGTCGACGAGCCACATGCTCTTGCGGTGGTCGGACTCGGAGAAGGAGTACGGCAGCGGGGAGCCGGAGTAGCGCACGCGCTCGCTGATGGTCTGGCTGCCGTGCAGATGCCCGAGTGCCGCGTAGTCGACGCCCTCGAAGACGCCGGCGGGCACGGCGGCCACCCCTCCGACGGTGATGTCCCGCTCGCTGTCGCTGGCCTCGCCGCCGGTGACGAAGGCGTGCGCGAGGACGACGGAACGCGTGCCCCGCGCGCGGGTGGCGAGGTCGGCGCGGACGCGGTCCATGGCGGCGGCGAGCACCGCCTCGTGTCCGGCCCGGTCCACGGCGAACTCGTCCTTCACCAGGGCGGGTTCAAGATAGGGCAGGCCGTAGAAGGCCACGTCTCCGTGGGTGTCGGACAGCATCACCGGGACCCCGCACGCCGACGGCTCGGTACGCAGATGGATGCCCGCGCGGTCGATGAGTCCCGCACCCACCCCGAGACGGCGGGCCGAGTCGTGGTTGCCGGAGATCATGACCGTGGGCACGCCGAGGTCGGCGAGGCGGTGCAGGGCGTCGTCGAACAACTCGACCGCGGCGAGCGGCGGCACCGCCCGGTCGTACACGTCTCCCGACACGACGACCGCGTCAACGTCGTGTTCCCGCGCGGTGGTGACGAGGTGGCCGATGAACTCGGCCTGGGCGTCGAGCATGTTCACCCGGTGGAACGCCCGGCCCAGATGCCAGTCGGAAGTGTGCAGCAATTTCATGAAATCGCCCCACCCTGCACGTTTACCCCCACTGCGCCTCTGAAACCAGCACGAACCAGCACGGGGCTCGCCGTCAACGCTCGCCACGCTAACGCATGTCGCCCCCTGACCCACCGCTCACCTCGGACCACCCTGGTGAGGGAAAGTCCTATCGGTGCACCGGGCGGCCGACGGTCCACAGGCCACCGGGGGCGCGGACGAACGCGCGGTGGGCCGGCATGTCCCGCTTCAACTGCGCGGCGGAGACGGTGTGTCCGCGTCGGTTCCATTGACAGCGATCCGGCCGACATGGCACGTTCGCGGTCTGTCCCATCTGAGACAACGTTGTCAAGGAGGTCTGCCCGATGCGGCTTTCCGTCAGACGGATAACGGCCCGCGCAATGGCTGTGGGCGTCAGCCTGCTCATACCGGGCCTGCTGTTCGGGGGTGTACTTCCGCCCGTAGCGGCCGCCGCGGAGCCGGTCTCCGACCCCGCCGCACTGGTGAATCCCTTCATCGGCACCCAGAACTTCGGGAACACCTTCCCCGGGGCCGCCGCCCCGTTCGGCATGGTCCAGGTCAGCCCGGACACCGGCGGCCAGGGCGGATACGACTACCAGCAGGACAAAATCCACGGGTTCAGCCAGACCCACCTCTCCGGAGTCGGCTGCGGTGTCTCCGGAGAGCTGCCCATCATGCCGACCACCGGCGCGGTCGACAGCGTGAACCCGGACACGTACCGCTCCACGTTCACGCACGACGACGAGGAGCCACCCCCGGCTACTACCGGGTGGGTCTGTCGACGTACGACATCGATGCCGAGCTGACCGCCACGCAGCGCACCGGCTGGCAGCGGTACACCTTCCCGGCCACCGGCGCGGCGAATGTGCTGTTCAACACCGGCAAGGCCAACCAGAACGTGTTCGACTCCGAGGTGCACGTGGTCGGAGACCGCACGGTGGAGGGGCGGATGCGTGCCGGAGGGTTCTGTGCCGGGAAGGACAAGCACACCGTCTACTTCACCGCCACCTTCGACCGGCCCTTCAAGGATCACGGCACCTGGCGCGGTTCAACACCCAAGCCGGGCACGCGCGATGCCGAAGGGGAGGGCGGCAATGGTGCCTGGGTGACCTTCGACGCGACCGACGACCGGGACGCCGTCGTGAAGGTGGGGTTGTCGTACACCGGTATGGACGGTGCCCGGAAGAACCTCGCGGAGGAGACCGGGGACTCGTACGACTTCGACGCCACGCGCGCCGCGTTGCGCGCCACCTGGGAGAAGCAGCTCTCCTCGATCAAGATCGGCGGAGGGTCTCAGGACCGGCGGAAGGTGTTCTACTCCGCCCTCTACCACGCCCAGTTGCACCCGAACCTGGCCGGTGACGTGGACGGCCGCTACACGGGGTTCGACGGCGCGGTGCACACCGCCTCCGACTTCACGCCCTATCAGAACCTGTCGCTGTGGGACACCTACCGGCCGCAGAACCAGCTGCTGGAGATGGTGGAGCCACGCGTCGCCCGGGACGTCGCGCTGTCGGTCCTCGCGATCGGCAAGGACGGCGGGTGGCTGCCCCGGTGGGCCCTCGCCAACAGCGAGACCAACATCATGACCGGCGACCCCGTGACACCGTTCCTCGTCGAGGCATGGTCGAAGGGCCTGCTGGCCGGGCACGAGGACGAGGCCTACGCGCTGTTGAAGAAGAACGCGACCAGTACCCCGCCCGCCGACTCCCCGTACAACGGCCGTTCCGCCGTGGACCCATACAGCACGCGCGGCTACATCCCCTCCGGCCTGGAGCTGAACAAGGACTGCGCGGACAAGGGCGGCGACAACGACTGCACCCACCCGGCTTCGGCGACCCTGGAGTACGCGGCGGCGGACGCGTCACTTGCCCTGATGGCCAGGGGGCTCGGGCACGGCTCCGACGCACGGACCTTCGCGGCCCGCGGCCAGTGGTACCGCAATCTGTGGGACTCCACGATCGGCCAGTTCAGGCCCCGCACGACCGCGGGTACGTGGATGACACCGTATGACCCGGTCGAAGCGGGCCACCAGTTCCACGAGGGCGGCGCGTACCAGTACCAGTGGCTTGTGCCGCAGGACCCCGCCGGTCTCGTCGGGCTGATGGGCGGCCGGAAGGCCACGGAGAAGCGGCTCGACTCCTTCTTCGCCTACGACAAGCTGCTCACCGACCCGGCGGGCACGGCGCGCGAGGACTGGATCTCTCAGCCGTACGACTACTACGGCAAGCCGACCTACAACCCGAACAACGAGCCTGATCTCCACGCGCCTTACATGTACCTGTGGGCGGGCGCGCCGGCGAAGACGGCGACCGTGGTGCGCGCCGCGATGACGCTGTTCACCAACGGGCCCGACGGCATGACCGGCAACGACGACCTGGGCACCATGTCGGCCTGGTACGTGTTCTCCTCACTCGGCCTCTACCCGACGATGAGCGGCGGCGACTTCCTGGCGCTGTCCAGCCCGCAGTTCGAGTCGGCGGCCATCACGATCGGCCGGTACGGGAAGCGGCAGGGCGGCACACTGACGATCGACGCGCCGGGGGCGAGCGACACCAACCGGTACGTACAGCGTGCGTCGTTCGACGGCCGGGACGTACGACGCACATGGCTGGACTGGGACAAGGTCTCGCACGGCGGCACCCTGGTCCACCGGCTCGGTGCGACGCCGTCGGGCTGGGGTACCGGTGCGGGTGCCCAGCCGCCGTCGGTCAACCAGGCGGACGCCGACGGCCGACGGCACCTGGACGCGTCCCTGCGGAGCTCCTCCGACGTCGTCCCCGTCGGCGACACGGATCAGACCGCCCACCTGACCCTGGACGTCCTCGGCCAGGCCCCTGGTGAGCTGCGGACGTCGTTGGCGGCCGAGGCGCCCACCGGCTGGCAGGTGACGACAACTCCGCGCTCACCGCTGCGGATCCGGTCCCTGCACCTGCCCGTCCAGAAGACGGTGTCCGTGGAGGTGACCGTGCCCCCCGGCACCGCCACCGGGTCCTACCCGGTGCGCTTCACGGTCGAGGCGAAGGGAGCGGGCCGCGTCACCCGGGACGCCACCGTCGAGGTGCGCCCGGCCGCGGAGTGTGCGACAGCCACGGACAAGCAGTGCGCAGTGGACCTGAGCAGGGACATGACGCACGACGGGACGGCCACCACGGACAACCCCGGCCAGGGTGACTTCGACGGATCCGGCTGGAGTTACGACGCCGGCCTGCTTCCGGCCGCCGGCCCTGTCACCTGGGACGGCGTGAAGTACGAGGCACCGGATCCGACCGGGACCGCCACGAACTTCGTCGAGGCGCGCGGCCAGACGCTGCTCGTGCCCGCCCGCAGCCACGGCACCCTGCGCCTGGTGGCGGCATCGCACAACGGGCCGGTGACGACCGGGCTGACCGTCCGATACGCCGACGGCAGCGGCGCCGAGCTCCCGCTCAAGGTCGGTGACTGGGCCGGGTCGACCCCCGACGGCAGCACCGTCGTCCTCGACATGCCCCACCGGATCAAGGCCGGCCAAGGCGTCGACGGGCCGCCGGTACGGCTGTTCGGCAGTTCCATCAAGCTGGACGACGCCAAGGTGATGCGCTCGTTGACGCTGCCGGACGATCCGCGGGTCGAGGTGTACGCGATCACGCTGTCGTAGGCGACTTGCGGAGGCAGCCGTCGGAGCCGTCCCCAACACCCACAGCTCCCGGCCGGTGATCGCCACCGTCCGGATGCGACGCGGCAAGGCGGCCGGCTCCGAGACGCCCCGACAAGTCCCGCACCGGCCGCGCCCGCAAGGGCCCAAGCGGCTCGGAGCCGCCGTGCACGGCGCCATGGCCGCGGGTCGATGTAGACGCGGGTGCACTCCGGATTGCCGCACTCCTTGAGCAGCGGCACGTCGGGGCCGCCGAGAAGTTCGACGGCGAGCCTCGCCACGGTCGACAGCCCCTCCTCGGGGGTCGCCGCCGTCCACCGGCCCGCGGCGCTGAGCTGCGGCGTCGCGGAGGGCTCGCGGGCCGCGCCGTTGAGCACGGCCCGCGCAGGGCATCGGCCACAACGTGCCGGCCCGACGCCGTGATCGAGGCGGACGACTGCGCGACCGCTAAGGCCTGCGGCCGCGCACCGTCACGCGTCCCCGTACGCCTCTCCCCCCAGTTCGAACCCGGCGCTCCCGGCGGTGGCATCGGCCAGCCAGGCCCGGAAGGCGGCCACGTCGGCGTCCGGCAGCCCGATCTCGATCGTGACCGCCTCGCCGTAGCGCACGTCCCGCACCTCGCGCCCGGTGGACCGCAGGTCGTTCTGCACCTTGCCCGCCCGCTGGTGGTCGACCGTCACCGTGGCGAGACGGAACCGGCGGCGGGTGATCGTGCCGAGGGTGTCGAGCGCTTCGCCGACCGCTCCGCCGTACGCCCTGATGAGGCCGCCCGCACCGAGCTTGACGCCGCCGTAGTAGCGGGTGACGACGGCGACGACGTACCGCATGTCGCGGCGCAGCAGCATCTGGAGCATGGGGACGCCGGCGGTGCCGCCGGGTTCGCCGTCGTCGCTCGCCCGCTGGATCCCCGCGTCGGCGCCGATGACGTACGCGAAGCAGTTGTGCGTGGCGTCCGCGTGTTCCTTGCGCAGGCCCGCGACGAAGTCCTGGGCCTCCTGCTCGGTGGCCGCCGGGGCGAGGGCGCACAGAAAGCGGGAGCGGTTGACCTCGGTCTCGTGCACACCCGCGCGGGCGACGGTGCGGTACTCGTCCTGCATCGGGCCAGCCTAGGCGCACCCTCACCCGGCCCCGTCGGCGCGGTGCCGGGCAGCTAGGGGGTGGTGCCCCGGGCCACGATCACGTTCGTCAGCAGGGCCGTCCCCGGGGCGAGGTCGCGCCAGTCCGTGCCGCGCCAGGCCAGCACGGCGATCGCCGAGGTCGGGAACTTCACGCCGACCTGGTCCAGCGTGTCGTCGAGGCCGTCCCCGGCGAGCTCGAGGACCAGCTCCTCCAGTCCGGGGTTGTGCCCGACCAGCAGCAGCGTGTCGACCTCGACGGGCACGGCCCGCACGGCGTCCAGCAGTTCGGGTACGTCGGCCGCGTACACCCCGTCGTCGAACCGCACCGGCGGCGGTGTGTCCCACTGCGCGGAGGCCAGTTCCCAGGTCTGGCGGGCCCGTACGGCGGTGGAGCACAGGGCGAGGTCGGGCAGCCGGCCGGCCTCGGCGAGCGCACGGCCGGCGGCCGGGGCGTCCCGGCGGCCACGCGGCGCAAGGGGGCGTGCGTGGTCGGGTACGCCTTCGGGCCAGGCGGACTTGGCGTGCCGCAGCACGACCAGGTGGCGCAGCGGGCCCGCGCCCGCCCGGGCGGTCATGCCGGGGCTCCCAGGTCGCGGGTGAGTTCGAGGCCGAGCAGCCGGTCGGCGTAGGCATACGTCTCGAAGCGGGCGCCCTCCGCCAGCTCGGAGGTCTCCACCCGGCGCAGGACCTGGAGCACACCGGGCACGTCCAGGTCGTTCTCCCAGGCGGCACGCAGCTCTCCGCGCACGTCCTCCGGGATGGCCCGCGACGGCTGCCGTGCCCAGTCGGCGACCGCGCGCCGCCACCGTACGAGCGTGCCCCGGGCCTCCTCCAGGGCGTCCGCGTCGAGCCGTACGGGCGCGGTTCGGCTCAGGGAGAGCAGCGCCAGACGGACGACGGTCGGGTCGGTGCCCTCGGGAATCCCGGTGGCCGCCGGGTCGGCGGGGGCGACGCTGACCCGGACGCCGCGTGGGAGGAGCGCGGGGTCGGGGTCCGTCCCGGTACCCGCCGCGTCCTGGGCGTCCGTCCCGCCCACCACGCTGAGCACCTGCGCCTCGCCCAGACCGGTGCCGGACGCCCGGTTGTCCTCGAAGGGCCGGATGCCCAGGGCCGCGGCGCCCGTTCTCAGTTCCGGATGCTCCCCTCGGCCGCTCAGCAGCGCCCAGACCGGTGTGCCGCCCAGTTCCAGGGCGCGGACGAGGACGTCGGCGACCAGCAGCACACGCAGGGCGGTCGTGTCGTGGCCCACCGCGTGGGCCTCGACCCGGGTCAGACCGCGGCGGGCGGGGGCGGCGTCGACGGGCTCGCCGGTCCGGGCGTCAATGATGCGCAGCACGGGCTGAGCGTAGGCGCGCGGACCGGACCGCGCCACCGCGTAACCGAACAGACGTTCAAACCGGCGCCGGTCGGACCGGGCCCGGCGAGCCGTCCCGGCGGCGGGGAATCACGCGGAACCGTGCGCTGTTGCCCCCTATGCCGCCCCTTCCGCGAGCCCCGAGGAGACCCACCGTGTACGGCGACGAGGCAACGGTCCGCAAGATCCTCACCGAGCTCGGTGACACCTGGGCCGTGGTGGGCCTGTCGTCGAACCGGCGGCGCGCCGCGTACGGCGTGGCCGAGGTGCTGCAGCGCTACGGCAAACGTGTCGTGCCGGTCCACCCGAAGGCCGAGACCGTGCACGGCGAGCAGGGGTACGCCTCCCTCGCGGACATCCCCTTCGACGTGGACGTCGTCGACGTGTTCGTGAACAGCGACCTCGCCGGAGCGGTCGCCGACGAGGCGGTGGCGAAGGGTGCCGGCGCGGTGTGGTTCCAGCTCGGCGTCGTCGACGAGGCCGCGTTCGACCGCACCCGGGAGGCCGGCCTGGCGATGGTCATGGACCGCTGCCCCGCCATCGAGATTCCCCGCCTGGGCTGACTCCCCGCCCCCCGCGGGCCGCCGACATAATGTTCGGGTGACTTCACCCACCCCCCACCCCAACACCGGCGGACAGCAACGCTTTCCGGTCGTCGTCGTGGGCGCCGGTCCCGCCGGTCTCACCATCGGCAACATCCTGCGGGCCGCGTCCGTCGACTGTCTCGTCATCGAGACCGAGACACGCGAGTTCATCGAGCAGCGGCCCCGGGCCGGCGTGCTGGAGGAGCGGGTGGTGCGCGGCCTTGAGCAACGCGGCCTAGCCGACACCCTGCTGGAACGGGCGCGGCTGCACACCGAGTGCGAGTTCCGGTTCGCGGGAGAGCGATTCCGCCTCTCCTACACCGAATTGACGGAACATCACCACTACTTCTATCCGCAGCCGTTGCTGGTGACCGACCTGGTGCGCGAGTACGCGGACGTGCGGGGCGGGGCGATCCGGTTCGGCGTGCGGGACGTGCGGGTGCACGACCTGGACACGGACCAGCCGTCGGTGTCGTACGTCGACGCGGAGACAGGGCAACGCGAGGAGGTCCGGTGCGACTTCGTCGCGGGCTGCGACGGGGCCCGCGGCGTGACGCGGGCCGCTCTGCCCGACACCGCGCGGATCTCCCGGCACGACTACGGCACGGGCTGGCTCGCGCTGCTGGCCGAGGCACCGCCGTCCGACGACTGTGTCGTGTTCGGCATCCATCCGAACGGTTTCGCCGGGCACATGGCCCGCAGCCCCGAGGTGACGCGCTACTACCTGGAGTGCCCGCCGGGCGACGACCCGGAGAACTGGTCCCACGACCGCGTCTGGTCCGAGCTCCAGCAGCGCCTCGCGGCGACGGGCACCGGGCCGTTGACCGAGGGGCGGCTGATCGAGAAGCGTGTCCTCGACATGCACAGCTACGTCGTGGAACCCATGGTGTTCTGCCGGCTCTTCCTCGCCGGGGACGCCGCCCACCTGACCGCGCCGATCGCCGCGAAGGGCATGAACCTCGCCCTGCACGACGCCTTCCTGCTCGGCGACGCGCTCGTCGCGTACCTCACGAAGGACGAGGAGACCGGCCTGGACGGCTATTCGGAGGCGTGTCTGCGACGGGTGTGGGACTACCAGGAGTTCTCGCAGTGGCTGTCCGAGGTGTACCACGGCACCTCGTCGGGCGACGCGTACCGCGCGGGCACCACCTTCGCCCGGCTCCGGCGCCTGTTCACCTCCCCCGCCGCCGCGGCGGCCTTCGCCGAGCAGTACCTCGGCACGGCCCCCGCCTGCTGATCCCGCTCCCGCGTGTGGGTCAGTCGTGCGGCGGACGGTCGCCGATCCGGTGGTCGGCCACGTTCAGCGCCTCGTCCAGAAGGCGGCGCAGATGGCCGTCGCGCAGTGCGTAGACCACCCGGCGCCCCTCCTTGCGGGTGTGGACCAGGCCGGCCAGCCGCAGCCGGGCCAGATGCTGGCTGACGGCGGGCCGCGCGGCACCGCACGCCTCGGTGAGCGTCGTGACATCGGCCTCGCCCGCCGTCAGGGCGTGCAGCAGCGTGAGCCGGGTGCGGTCGCCGAGCAGGGCCAGCAGCTCGGCGGCCAGCGCGAACTGCTCCTCGCCGGGGGTGCGCGGGTGCGCATGATGCGCAGGTGATAGGTGCATGCGTGCGCTCATACGCACATAATGGCGTGGTGGGCGTCATGCGTCCACTCCCTCGCACCGGAAGGGGAGCCACGTGAGCGACCTGCACGACCACGGACACCAGCACGGGCACGACCACGGACACGAACACGGACATGCGCACGACCAGCCGCCCGGGCACGGCCACCCGCACCCGCACGACCACGCCCCCTCCCGTTCCTCCCGCCTCCGCCTGGCCCACCTGCTCGCCCCCCACTCCCACGAGACCGCCGACAAGCTGGACTCCGCACTGGAGTCCTCGGCCCGCGGTATGCGCGCCCTGTGGGTCTCCCTGTGGGTGCTCGGTGCGACAGCCCTGGCGCAGGCGGTCGTGGTGGCCGTCTCCGGGTCGGTGGCGCTGCTCGGCGACACGGTGCACAACGCCGCGGACGCGTTGACCGCCGTACCGCTCGGCATCGCCTTCGTGCTGGGCCGGCGGGCGGCGACGCGGCGCTTCACGTACGGCTACGGCCGGGCCGAGGACCTGGCGGGCATCGCGATCGTGCTGACGATCGCCGCGTCCGCGGCCTTCGCCGGCTGGGCGGCGATCGACCGGCTGCTCGACCCGCGCCCGGTCACGCACGTCCCGGCGGTCGCGGTGGCCGCGCTGGTCGGCTTCGCGGGCAACGAGTGGGTGGCCCGCTACCGGATCCGGGTCGGCCGTTCCATCGGCTCGGCCGCCCTGGTCGCGGACGGACTGCACGCCCGCACGGACGGATTCACGTCCCTGGCCGTGCTGTTGGGGGCGGGTGGATCCGCCCTCGGCTGGCAACTGGCCGACCCGATCGTGGGGTTGGCGATCACCGCCGCGATCGCCCTGGTCCTGCGGGACGCGGCGCGCGAGGTGTTCCGGCGCGTACTGGACGCCGTCGACCCGGCCCTGGTGGACCGGGCCGAGCGGTCCGTACGGGAGGTCGAAGGGGTGCGCGGGGTGGGCGAGTTGCGGCTGCGGTGGATCGGGCACCGGCTGCGCGCCGAGGTGGCTGTCGTCGTGGACGGCGAGACGACGGTACGTCAGGCGCACGCCGTCGCCGTCGAGGCGGAGCACGCCCTGCTGCACGCGGTGCCACGGCTCACGGCAGCGCTGGTGCACGCCGATCCGGCGCCCGTGCCGGGTGAGACGGATCCGCATCTGCCCCTGGCCCACCACGCCACGGCCTGACCTCCGAGGTCAGACGACCCCCAGCCCCTCCAGCACCTCCGCGCCCGGCAGTTGGGCGAACGCCTTCCCCGGGACGAGCAGCTTGCCGCGCCGGCGTCCGCTGCCGACCAGGACGTACGGCAGGTCGACGACGGCCGAGTCGACCAACAGCGGCCAGCCGTCCGGCAGTCCGATCGGGGTGATGCCTCCGTACTCCATGCCGGTCTCCCCCGTCGCCGTGTCCATCGAGGCGAACGAGGCCTTGCGGGCGCCGAGTCGGCGGCGGACGACACCGTTGACGTCGACCCGGGTGGTGGACAGCGCGACACACGCGGCGAGGGTGCTCTCGCCGCCGCGCTTGCCCGCGACGACCACGCAGTTCGCCGACTGCTCCAGCAGCTCGCGGCCGTATCGCTCCACGAAGACGGCGGTGTCGGCCCACCGGGGGTCGGTGTCGACGTAGACGATCTGGTCGGCGGGGACGCTGCCGCTCCAGTGGCGTACCGCCTCGGCGACCGGACGAATCAGCTCGTCGAGGGCGTCCGGGGCGGGCGTGGCGTGGTCGAAGTGTCCGATGGGTGCGTCCATGACCGCACGCTAACAGGGCTGCCCGGGCCCGCTCAGCGCACCGGCGGGACCGAGACGGCCATGACCATCTCCATCGGGGCGTCGCCCTGGTTGCCGTAGGTGTGGGGGGTGTCGGCCTCGAAGGTGGCGCTCGCGCCCGCCGGGACGCGGTGGTCCACGCCGTCGACGCTCAGCGTCAGCTCGCCCGCCGTGACATGGACCAGTTCGACGGTGCCGGCGGGGTGCGGGTCCGACGTGCTGCTCTCCCCCGGCATCAGCCGCCAGTCCCACATCTCCAGCGGGCCGGGAGCCTCGGTCCCCGCGAGCAACCGGTTGTAGCTGCCGGCGTCGGTGGACCAGAGCCGAACCGCCCGGTCGGCGGGGACCACCCGGACCTTGGGGCCCTGCTCGTAGTCGAGCAGGGTGGTGATGCTGACGCCGAGCGCGTCACCGATCTTCACGACCGTGCCGAGGCTGGGGTTGGTACGGGCCTGCTCGATCTGGATGAGCATGCCGCGGCTGACTCCGGCCCGGGCGGCGAGCACGTCCAGAGTGAATCCGCGCACCGAGCGCCAGTGCTTGACGGTGCGCGCCAGGGACTGGGTCAGCAGGTCGAGGTCCGACACATTCCGTCCAATATTTTGAATAACAGGGTTTATTTTACTGAACTAGGGTGGTGCACCCGATCGTTCACCGAACTGTACTGCGAGGTGGCCCGTGACAGCTCGCGTTGATCACGGAGGGGTCGACGACGGTCACCGGCCTGTTTCTCGTGCGCCCTGGCCAGGGGGTGCCGTTCGGATCACCCCGAGTCCGCGACCCCTAGGGCCTGTCGTTTGGATCACGCCGCAGACGCGGGGTGTGGCACGCACATCTGCCGCGTTGTCGTCGGTTGCCGATGCTCCGCATCGACGCCCTCCTCCGCCTTGCAGCTGCACGCACCACACCCCGCTCAGGTCGGCCAGGAAGCACCGCTGCTTTCCTGCAGCCTGATCCAAACGACAGGCCCTAGGCCTCCGCGTCCAGCTCCGCGAGCCTGGCCACGTCCGCCTCGTCCAGTTCGGCGAGCGCCAGCAGCTGTTCCGGAGTGACGCCCGCGGGGATCGGCACCGGGGGCGGTGTCCGCAGCGGCGGCTGCCAGCCGTCGGCGGGAGTCCAGCGCCGTACGACCCGCGCCGGAGCGCCCGCCACCACGGCGTGGTCGGGCACCACACCGCGCACGACGGCACCGGCCGCCACGACGACGTTCCGTCCGATCCGTGCGCCCGGCAGGATCACCGCACCGGTCCCGATCCAGCAGCCGGTCCCGATCTCGACCGACTCCATCCGCGGCCACTGCTTGCCGATGGGCTCGTGGGGATCGTCGTACGAGTGATTGGTGGACGTGACGTAGACGTACGGCCCGAAGTAGCAGTCGCTGCCGATGGTGACCGTCGTGTCCGCGATGACATGGCTGCCCCGGCCGAGGACCACCCCGTCCCCTATGCGCAGGATCGGGTCCGGGCCGAGGTCGAGGTCGGGCATCAGACCGGCGGTGAGGGTGACCTGCTCGCCGACGATGCAGTGGGCGCCCAGCTTGATCCAGGGTTCGCCGAAGACCGTGCCGAGGGGGAAGGCGAGCCGGGTGCCCGTGCCGAGGGCGCCGAAGCGGAAGCGGCCCGGACGCTCGGCGGTGACGGAGCCGGTGCGCTGCACCCAGGCCCAGCCCGCGTGCAGGGCTCGCTGCACGGCGCGACGCCGCCATGATGAGAACGTGTTCTTGCGCTTCGGCACCCGCTCACCGTACTCAGCGTGACGTGCACCCAAGGCTCCGAAGGCCTGTGATCTTCACCCCACCGGGTGGGCTACGGTGCCCAGATGGCGACGACGAGGAGAGGGCTATGGCGCACAAGGCGTTGATCACGGGCATCGGCGGCAGGGAACCGAAGATCCACGAGGAGTCGTTCGTGGCCCCCACGGCCTCGGTGATCGGGGACGTGACACTGGAGGCGGGCGCGAGCGTCTGGTACGGCGCGGTGGTGCGCGGCGATGTCGAGCGGATCTCCGTCGGAGCGCGGAGCAACATCCAGGACAACTGCACGCTGCACGCCGACCCCGGTTTCCCCGTGACCATCGGCGAGCGGGTCTCGGTCGGTCACAACGCCGTGGTCCACGGAGCGACGGTCGGGGACGACTGTCTGATCGGGATGGGCGCGACCGTGCTCAACGGCGCGGTGATCGGGGCGGGTTCACTGGTCGCCGCGCAGGCGTTGGTGCCGCAGGGGATGGACGTACCGCCGGGTTCACTGGTGGCCGGCGTCCCGGCGAAGGTGCGGCGTGAGCTGTCGGAGGAGGAGCGCCAGGGAGTCACCCTGAACGGAACGCTCTACGCGGACCTGGCGAAGGCGCACCGGGAAGCCCACGAGTAGGTCGGCCCGACCAAGGGGCGCGGATTCTTCGGCCGTTTCGTCGCCCTGTTGTGTCGCTACGCGACCGTGCCGCATGGGCACGGTCGGCCGGCGGCGGCCCGCACCCGAGATCACTCGGCGGCGGACACCGTCTCCACCTCGGCGTCCCGCGGAGCGACCTGCGCCTTCTTGGCCTTGCGCTTCAGCACCAGCATCGACGTGAGCCCCACCAGCACCGCCGCCACCAGGCCCAGCCACGAGAACCGCTTCAGCCACGACTCCGCGACGATCCCGACGTAGTAGATGACGGCGGTCGTGCCGCCCGCCCACAGGATGCCGCCGAACACGTTGGCGATCAGGAACTTCCAGTACGGCATCCGCAGCACGCCCGCCAGCGGTCCCGCGAAGATCCGCAGCAGGGCGACGAAACGGCCGAAGAAGACGGCCCACATGCCCCACTTCTCGAAGGACCGCTCGGCCGTGGCGATGTGCCCCTCGCTGAAGTGCTTGGGGAACTTCCCGCCGAGCCAGGCCAGCAATGGACGCCCGCCCTTGCGGCCGATGGCGTAGCCGATGGAGTCGCCGATGATCGCGCCGAGGCTGGCGCAGGCGCCGAGGATCACCGGGTCGATGCCGGCGTGCTGCGAGGACATCAGCGCGGCGGACACCAGGATGATCTCGCCGGGCAGCGGGATGCCCAGGCTCTCCAGGCCGATGACCAGTCCCACGAGGGCGTAGACGGCTGCCGCGGGCACAGTGTCGAGCCAGTCCTGGACGTGCAACGCCGGTTCCTCCCGAATCGCGTCCTGCTTCCCCCGGCGTGCGCCTTCGCGCATTCCCGGCGTACGCCCTTGCCGGACGCACGCCAGGAAGCCTACCGGGTCACCGGGAACCCCCGGTTCCCTGCCAGTCGCACGGCAGCCCCGTACCAGCCACCCGCGCGCACCATCACCTCTGTACGGGGCGAGGATCAGTGGAGAACGGACGCGAGGCCGGCGGTGACCGGGCCGGCGGCCGACGCCGTGTCACCCACGACGCCGGCCACGACGTGACCCACGCGCGTGCCCGCCCCCTCGGCCGGAGCCGCCGGCGCGGGCTCGTCGCAGCAGCCGACCTGGGCGGCCCGGGTCTGGTAGTGCCCCGTCGGAGCCCCCGGCCCGACGTCGGCCGGCGGAGACGGATCGCGGTGGGGTGCCGCGGGGGGCCCGGGCTGCACGGGCTGCCCGGGGGCCCCACGCAGGGAGTTCTCGCCGGCTGACGCCGGGGCCGACTTCGAGGCGTGCGGCGACGCGGGCGGCGGCGCGGGCGGACCGCCGCCCTGAGCATCGCTGCCCGGCAGACCCTGACCCCGCGTGGTCCCGGTGCCGCCGCTCCCGGCTTCCAGCACCCACCGCTGCCCGGCGGATCCGTTCCGGTCGGCGACGACCACGGTCCGGTCCCGTCCCGGGGCGACGAGCAGCCCGTCGCCCCGGCGCAGCAGCAGTTCGCCGCGCACGGTGAGGTCGTAGCGCACCTCGCCGGCGTGCACCACGCAGTCGGCCAGGACGACGGTGTCGTGGTCGGCGTCGGCATCGAGGCAGCGGGTCGGGGCGACGACGGAGCGCAGCAACCCGTCGTCCTGGTACGACCACAACTGTGAGCCGGCCGACGAGCACTCCACGAGGACGGTCTCGATGCCGTCGTCGGTGCGGCCGCCGCGCAGGTCGAGACAGAGGCCGGCGTCCGTGTTGCGGAGCCTGCCGCGCCCCACCTCGACGGAGTCTCCGACGTGGGCGGCGGAGGGCGATCCGGTGTTCGACGAGCCGTCCGAGAGCCCCGGCGAGACGGAGTTGCCGCTCACCATTCCCCAGGTGGTGTCGGGCCGCGGGGCGCCGCCGCCGTCGGACCAACTCCGGGTGACGAGTACGGTCGCGAGCAGCGCCAGGGACATGACACCCACGCCCACGAGCACCGCCTTGGGGTGCCTGCGGGCCGGGGCGAACGGACCGGTCGACGCCGGACGGTGCCGGCCGCCGGTCCTCGCTCGTGCGGTCGGGCGCACGGGTCGCGCCTCCTGGGCGTCGGCACGGCCGGGCCGCGAGTCGAGATAGCGGCGGGCACCCCAGCCCAGCACGGTCTCGGCGAGCAGCATTTCCAGGCCGCCCTCGAAATGGCTGAGCTGTTCGGCGGCTTGACGGCAGTAGCGGCAGGCCGCCAGATGCCGTTGCACATCGGGCAGCAGATCTCCGCCGCGACGAATCGGGATGTCGAGGAGACGGTTGTAGAAGCGGCATTCGCGGGTGGGCGCGAGTTCCCGGTGCGCCCGTACGCAGCCCGTGCGGAATTCCTCACGGGCCTGCTCCAGCGCGGTCGTCGCCCGGGCCGCGTCCACCCCGAGCAGAGCGCCCGGAACGGATATGGGCTCGGCCTCCACCTCGGTGTGCCACAGCAGGCATTGGGAGGCTCCCGGAAGAGCCCGGAATGCGCGCTCGGCGAGCTGTCGCCTTTCGGGGGTTGCCGACCTCGCCGCGCGTAGACCACGAGCTCCGGTCGTTTTGCGGAGTTCCGGCAGCACGGCGGAAATGGTGTCGTCCGCGGCCCACTCCCTCACGGTGTCCCGTACGGCCGCGAGGAGTTGCGGCCGTACGGCACCGGCGCCCGCCCGTCCCAGTACCCGGTGGAACGCGGCGGCGGTCGCCGTGGACGCCGAATCAGCCGAGGAGGCCAGGCAGATGGCCGCGTAGTCGTGGGCCGCCCGCCAGTGCCGGGCCATCAGCAGCGCGACGGCGCGGGTGTCCGGGGTGGCCCCGCCCAGCCTGGCGAGGAGTTCACGGTCGGACTCCCCGGGGCTCGCTCCGGGCCGGGGCGGATAAGGGGGACGGGGTGGGTGTGGGGATTGCACTGAACCATTTCCTTCCAAGCCGCAGGACGGCATGGCGAATGCGCGTCCGCGGGAAAGCAGGTGCCTGATTGGTGCATACCTATGCCGCAACGGATGCGGATCGGTCGGGTCGGCCGGTCGGCCGCTCGGTCAGGTCGGATACCGAACGGTCGGACTGCAGGGCCGCTCACTTTCGCACAATTGACGCACGGGAAACAAGAAGTTCGAGTGACCCATGTTCGAAACGCGGTAATTTCAGAAAAGTTACCGGCGGTATCAGCACCCGTATTCGAATGGCACCGGAACGGCCCGCCAAGTTGTGTGCGCCGCACGCCCGTTGGCACACGAAATCTCCAACTTCCGGGACCGGCCCACAGCGGACTCAGAGCGTTCTCCCGGGGGACTCTCATCCGCGTACGCCACCCTGTGCCCCATGATCGTCCCCCACACGACTTCCACCCCCGCCTCCGCCCGCACGGTCCGCACGGTCCGCAAGGCGGTCGTCCCGGCCGCCGGTCTCGGCACCCGCTTTCTCCCCGCGACGAAGGCGACGCCGAAGGAGATGTTGCCGGTCGTCGACAAGCCGGCCATCCAGTACGTCGTCGAGGAGGCCGCCGCGGCCGGGCTCGACGACGTGCTGATGGTCACCGGTCGGCACAAGCGGGCCATCGAGGACCACTTCGACCACGCCTTCGAACTGGAGCAGGCACTCGCCGCCAAGGGCGACGCGGTACGCCTGGACGCGGTGCGCGACCCGGCACGCCTGGCCAACATCCACCACATCCGGCAGGGCGAGCCCCTGGGCCTGGGCCACGCGGTGCTCTGCGCCCGCCGCCATGTCGGCGACCAGCCGTTCGCGGTCCTGCTCGGCGACGACCTGATCGACCCGCGCGAGACCCTGCTCGACCGGATGCTCGACGTCCGCGACCAGTACGCCGGAAGCGTGGTCGCCCTCATGGAGGTACCCCGCGAGCAGATCCACCTCTACGGCTGCGCGGCCGTGGAACCGACCGGCGAGGACGATGTCGTCCGGGTGACCGGCCTGGTCGAGAAGCCCTCGCCGCAGGACGCGCCGAGCGCGTACGCGGTGATCGGCCGCTATGTCCTCGACCCCGCCGTCTTCGACACCCTGGAGCGCACCCCGCCCGGCCGCGGCGGCGAGATCCAGCTGACCGACGCCCTTCAGGAACTCGCCACGGGCGGCACGGTGCACGGAGTGGTCTTCGACGGACTGCGCTACGACACCGGCGACAAGGCGGACTACCTGCGCACGGTGGTCAGGCTGGCCTGCGACCGCCCGGATCTCGGTCCCGAATTCACGGCCTGGCTCAAGGAGTTCGTCGCGAGCCTGGAGAGCGGCGGGACCGCCGACGGCCGCCGGTTCGCGGCCTGACGCGGCGACGAAACGGCCGGACGGCGCGACGAGAACCCCGGTCGGTCAGGCACCGACCGGGGCTGCGTACGTTTGACTGACTGATGGCTGCGTACGTGTGACCGCCTGGGTGGCGACGCACGTGTGACCGCCTGCGTGGCCGCGTACGTTCGGGTGCCGCTCAGCCGTTGGGCCGCAGCGTCCAGATCACCGTCATCTCCCCCGTCACGGCTCCGTCCTCCCGCTGGATGGCGACGGTCACCGGGAACTCCGGCCGCTTGCCCTCGTCGAGCTCGGCGACGACCTCGGCGGCGGGACGCCCGAGCGTCGCGGTGGCCGTGACCGGCCCCAGGGCGATCTTCTTGAACGCGATTTCGGCGGTCACCGGAAGCGGCACGGCCCGAGAGAGCTGGTCCCCGAAGGCCGCCATCACGATCGCCCCGCTGGCCGACTCCCCCAGCGTGAACATCGCGCCGGCATGCGGCCCGCCCACGTGATTGCGGTACTCACTCTGGTCCGGAAGGGCCAGCACGGCCTTCTCCGGAGTGGTCTCCAGATACTCCAGGTTCAGGGTCCGGACCATCGGCACGGTGGCGGCGAGCATCTCGCCGATCGACATCTGATCTGCGCTCATACCGGCATGTTACCCATGAGTAGCCAGCGGTGACCAGGGCTGCCGGGTGATCGCCGTATTCTCGCGGCCCTTGGGGGGCTGCGAACCCACGGACGAGCGCTGATTTGCTACGTCCCTGACAAGGGGTAGTGACCGAATCGTTTCGCGGGCGGCACTAGGGTGGCTGCCCATGTGGCCAGGACAGCAGCCGCCCGGGGGCGAGCAGAACCCGCAGCAGCAGAACAACCCGTACCAGCAGCCGGGGTACCAGCAGCCGAATCCGTACCAGCAGCCCGGATTCCAGCAGCCCAACCCCTATCCGCAACAACCGCAGTGGGGTGCTCCGGCACCGGTGGGCTCCCCCGAGCCGCCGTCCGGTGGTGGCGGGAATCGGACCAAGGTGGTCGCGATCGTGGCGGCCCTCGCGGTGGTCGTGGCGGCCGGCGTGACCGGTTTCCTGGTGCTGGGCGGGGACAAGGACGACGAGGCGGACGGCGGCAAGGACGCCAAGCCGTCGACGAGCAAGTCCACGGAGCCGAGCGCGTCCACCTCCCCGTCCGAGGACGACCCGCGCGGCGGTGACGCCGAGAAGGCGACCGTGGCGGGCTGGAAGATCGTCGTCAATCCCAAGTGGGGCACGGCGTTCGACGTGCCGGCGGACTGGGAGGTGCGGTCCCCGACCTCGGCGGTCGCCTTCGAGGACGAGAAGTCCGACGACGTCAAGCCGATCATCACGATGTCGGCGCCCGCGATCCTCAAGTCCAACTGGTGCGAGTCCGACGACGACAAGGACGGCCGGACCGACACCATGTCCCTGGCCGCGACGGGCACCAAGGGTGCCAACGGCGCCAAGGACACCGACGAGATCGCGCTGAACAACCCGGCCTGGTGGGTCTACGGCGGGTACACCCAGCCGGACAAGAAGAGCATCACCGTCGCGAAGAAAGCCACGCCCTACACGACCGCGTCGGGCATCAAGGGCAGCTACTCCTGGGCCTCGTCGACCAACACACCGGCGACGGGCAAGTGCGTCACCGACGGCAAGGCGATCTCCTTCGGCTTCAAGAACTCGGCCGACGACTTCGTGTCGTGGAACTTCTACGGCGCCAAGGGCGTCAAGGAAGAGGTTTCCAAGGAGACCATCATGAAGATCCTCAGCACGGTACGGCTGCACGGGGATCCCACGGGCTGAGCCCCCGGCACGACGCGAACGCCCGCCCTGGGGTCACCCGATACCGAACGTTCCGTCAGGGGGTTCGGGTGACGGTACGGCGTCCTCGTCCCGCACCGGTCGGGCCCCGCCGATGAACTCCCGCAGCCCGGGCCCGTGTTCGACCCGCGCCGGGAAGGCGTCGGCGGCGGTGCGCCGGGCCAGGGCGGCCGTGTCCACGGGGTGGTGCGACGCGACGAGCACCGCGTTGCCGAAGCGTCGCCCGCGCAGCACACCGGGTTCGGCGATGAGCGCGAGCTCGGCGAACACGGTGCCGAGCGTGGCCAGTTGGGACCGGAGAAACGCGAAGGGCGCCGCGTCGGGAAGGTTCGCCAGGTAGACGCCGGCGTCGCGCAGTACCCGTACGGCCTCCCGGGCGTAGGCGACCGACGTCAGATGCGCGGGAACCCGTGACCCGCCGAAGACGTCGGCGACCAGGACGTCGGCGGAGTCGTCCGGCGCGGCTTCGAGCCAGGCCCGAGCGTCCGCCGGGTGCACCGTCACATCCGCGCCCTCCGGCAGTGGCAGATGCTCGGCGACCAGCTCCAGCAGCCCCCGGTCGGCCTCCACGACGTCCTGGCGCGACCCGGGCCGCGTCGCGGCGACATACCGGGGCAGGGTGAGCCCACCCCCACCGAGATGCAGCACATCGAGCGGCCGCCCCGACTCCGCCACGACGTCCAGCACATGCCCGAGCCGGCGCGTGTACTCGAACTCCAGATGCTCCGGGGCGTCCAGATCGACGTACGACTGTGGCGCCCCGTCGACGGTCAACAGCCAAGCCCGCTCCCGATCGATGTCGGGCATGAGCTTGGCGGCGCCGTGATCGACGGCACGGAAGACGGGGACGGATTCGTTCACGAGATCCATTGTGCCGGTGGAACCTCGCTGCCACGCCCGCACGGACGCGCCCCAAGGGGCCGGGGACCGGGTCCATTTGCGCTCCGCCGCTTGGGCGCGACCAGCCACAACGGTCCCGCGGCCCCCCACCCACATGAGCCACCCTCACAGAACGGCCGTCACGGTCCCCGCCCCGACGGTCCGACCGCCTTCACGGATCGCGAATCCCAGACCCGGCTCCAACGGAAGGTCCCGCCCCAGCTCGACGGTCATGGCGACCCGCTCCCCGGGCCGCGCCGCCGCCTCGCCCAGGTCCACATCCCCGACGACATCCGCCGTACGGATGTAGAACTGCGGCCGGTACCCGGTGAAGACAGGCGTCGTACGACCCCCTTCACGCCCCGACAGCACATACACCTCGGCCGTGAACCGACGACTCGGGCTGACGCTCCCCGGCGCCGCGACCACATGCCCCCGCCGCACCGCGTCCCGCGGAACTCCCCGCAGCAGCAGTGCCACGCTGTCGCCGGCCTCAGCCTCCTCCATCGGCTTGCCGAAGGTCTCGAGACCGGTCACCACGCTCTCCACGCCCGCGCCGAGCACCTCGACCCGGTCGCCGACCCGCACCGTCCCCCGCTCGACCGCGCCGGTCACCACGGTCCCCCGCCCGGTGATGGTCAGCACGTTCTCCACCGGCAACAGGAACGGCGCGTCGAGATACCGCTCGGGCATCGGCACATAGGTGTCGACCGCGTCGAGCAGCGCCTCGACCGAGGCCGTCCACCGCGGGTCCCCCTCCAGGGCCTTGAGCCCCGAGACCCGTACGACGGGCGTCGCGTCGCCGCCGTAGCCGTGCGCGGTGAGCAGGTCGCGCACCTCCAGCTCGACGAGGTCGATGAGCTCCTCGTCGCCCGCGTCGGCCTTGTTGAGGGCGACGACGACGTGGTTCACGCCCACCTGCCGGGCCAGCAGCACGTGTTCGGCGGTCTGCGGCATGATCCCGTCGAGCGCGGAGACGACGAGGATCGCCCCGTCGAGCTGCGCGGCGCCGGTGACCATGTTCTTGACGTAGTCGGCGTGGCCCGGCATGTCGACGTGCGCGTAGTGGCGGGTGTCGGTCTCGTACTCGACATGCGCGATGTTGATGGTGATGCCGCGCGCGGCCTCCTCCGGCGCCCGGTCGATCCGGTCGAACGGCACGTAGCGGGTGCCGCTGTCGGATCCGCGGTCGGCCAGGACCTTGGTGATGGCGGCGGTCAGGGTGGTCTTGCCGTGGTCGACATGACCCATCGTGCCGATGTTCAGGTGTGGTTTTGTGCGGATGTACGCCGTCTTGGACATGGCGGTACCTCGAAGCCTCTGCGTAGGTGATGGGACCCCGAGAACCTGCCGACCCTCCCCCTGCGGGGTCCGCCGGACGATCCGGAGAGGGTCAGCTTCGAGCGCCGTCGACAGCGGCCGGGAAGAAAGGAACGGCAGCCTTCGGCGCATCCGCGACGGCGGATGCTGCGAGGAGGAAGGCGTACCGGAACATGACGCAGATCATTGCCGACGCGTTGTCCCACGTCGAATGGTTTTCGGCGGGGTCGAACCGCACAACGGACCGGATCCATACGACGATCACACACGCCCGTCGGTTACCGTCGCAGAATGCCCGATGCCACCACCCGCTCTGGGGGCACCGCCACGGCCTCTCCCCGGGCCGACCTCACGGAGCTCGCCCTCGCCACGGAGCTCGTCACCACCGCCCCCGGGCCGGTGGGCCTCAGCGCGCGCTGTTCAAGAGTGCTGTTGTCGCCGTGGTCCCGCCTGTCCCTGCTCGTCGCGCTGCTCGCCGGCGCCGCCTCGACGGTGCTGCTGTTCGAGCCACAGCGGCTGTTGGCGGACGGCTGGCCACCCCAGCTCGGCGGAGCCGCGGCGGCGGTCGTCTTCGCGGTGGCGTACGGGCTGTGCACAGTCGCCTTCGTGCCCCGCCCCCTGCTGAACCTGGCGGCGGGCGCGCTCTTCGGCTCCCAGTTCGGGATCGGCTCGGCTCTCGCGGGCACGGTGCTCGGCGCGGGCATCGCCTTCGGCCTGGGCCGGATACTCGGCCAGGACGCGCTACGCCCGCTGCTGCGGGGACGATGGCTGAGGGCCGCGGACGGGCAGCTGAGCCGACACGGTTTCCGCTCGATGCTGGCGGCGCGACTGTTCCCCGGAGTGCCGTTCTGGGCCGCCAACTACTGCGCGGCCGTCTCCCGCATGGGCTACGTCCCGTTCCTGGTCGCCACGGGACTCGGCTCGATCCCGAACACCGCCGCGTACGTCGTCGCGGGCGCCCGTGCCTCGACGCCGACGTCACCGGCCTTCCTGATCGCGATGGCCTGCATCGCGCTGCCGGCGCTGGTGGGCGCGACGATCGCCTGGCGCAAGCGTCACCAGTTGCGCGGCGTGCGATAGCCCGGTGGCCCTGTAACCGGGCCACCGGGTAACGGGGTTACCGGGCTATACGGACTCCAGGATCATCGCGTTGGCGAGTCCGCCCGCCTCACACATCGTCTGCAGGGCGTAGCGGGCGCCGCGCTCGCGCATCGCGTGCACAAGGGTGGTCGTCAGCCGGGTGCCGCTCGCGCCGAGCGGGTGCCCGAGGGCGATCGCGCCACCGTGCACGTTCACCTTGGCCAGGTCGGCGCCGGTCTCCTGCCGCCAGGCCAGGACCACGCTGGAGAACGCCTCGTTGACCTCGAACAGGTCGATGTCGTCAAGGGCCAGTCCCGCCCTGCGCAGCACCTTCTCGGTCGCCGGTATGACGCCGGTGAGCATGAGGACCGGGTCTGATCCGGTGACGGCGAAGCTGTGCAGCCGGGCGAGCGGGCGCAGGCCCAGACGGGCCGCGGTCTCGCCGGACGTGATGAGCACGGCCGAGGCTCCGTCGTTGGTGGGGCTGGCGTTGCCCGCGGTGACGTTCCACTCGATCTGCGGGAAGCGTTCGGCGAAGTCCGGGTCGTGGTACGCGGGCTTGAGGCCGGCGAGGATCTCGGTGGTGCTGTCCGGCCGTACGCACTCGTCCCGCGAGACGCCGTCCAGGGGTGCGATCTCGGCGTCGAAGAGGCCGGCGTCCCAGGCCGCGGCGGCCTTCCGGTGCGAGGAGACCGCGAAGGCGTCCATCCGGTCGCGGGTGAGGGACCACTTGGCGGCGATGAGCTCGGCGCTGATGCCCTGCGGGACGAGCCCTTCCTGGTAGCGCCGGGCGACCCCGGGGCCGAAGGGATCCTTGCCGGCCGGAACGTTCGACCACATCGGTACGCGGCTCATGGACTCGACGCCGCACGCGACGACCATGTCGTACGCGCCCGCGATGACGCCCTGGGCCGCGAAGTGCACGGCCTGCTGGGAGGAGCCGCACTGGCGGTCCACCGTGGTCGCGGGGACGGCCTCCGGGAAGCCCGCCGACAGGGCGGCGTAGCGGGTGGTGTTCATGGCCTGCTCGCCGACCTGGTCGACGGTGCCGCCGATGACGTCGTCGACGAGTGCCGGGTCGACGCCCGACCGTTCGACGAGGGTGCGCAGGGTGTGCGCGAGGAGTTCCACGGGGTGGATGTGCGCGAGGGCTCCGTTCGGCTTGCCCTTGCCCACGGGGGTGCGTACGGCTTCGACGATCACTGCGTCGCGCATGGTGCCGGCCTCCACGATTACCGGTGAGTAGGAAATCCGAACTCACCATAACCCGGAGAGTTGGAAAATCAAACCCTCTGAGGGTTGGAGAAGCAAACCCTCCCCCTAGACTGAGCCCCATGGCCGCCCCCAAAGCCCCCGCACGTCCCTGCTCGATCGCGGACGCTCTCGCGCTCGTCGGGGAGAAGTACTCCCTGCTCGTCCTGCGGGAGGTGTGTCTCGGCAACGGCCGCTTCGACCAGCTGGTGCGCAACATCGGCGCCCCGCGCGACATCCTCGCCACCCGGCTGCGCCGGCTCGTGGACGCCGGGATCCTGACCAAGCGGGCCTACAGCGAGCGGCCGCAGCGCTTCGAGTACCGGCCGACGCGGGCGGGGCTGGAGCTGGAGCCGGTCCTGATGACCCTGATGGCGTGGGGCGACCGCCATCTCCGCCACGATGACGACCGTCCGATGGTGATCGAGCACATCTGCGGCAACGAACTGCTCCCGGTCGTGACCTGCCGGGCCTGCGGGGATCCGGTCCGCCACGAGGACCTGGCGGCCCACCCGCAGACGCCGGGCTGGACGGTGACGGGCCCGACGGCTCCGTAGCACGCGCTGTCACTTCCAAACCCCTGTGCCGGGGCTGTCACTTCAGGACGCTACGCTGCCCCTCGACACATGTGATCACCTGATCACCGCGCCCGGCGGCTCGGTGTGCCCGTCGCTCCTCACCACGATCAGCGCTTGGACTCCGTAACTTCATGTCTTGGTTTGAATCCCTCATCCTCGGACTCGTCCAGGGGCTGACCGAGTTCCTCCCCGTCTCCTCCAGCGCGCATCTGCGCCTGACGGCGGCCTTCTCGGGCTGGGAGGATCCCGGCGCCGCCTTCACCGCGATCACCCAGATCGGCACCGAGGCCGCGGTGCTGATCTACTTCCGCAAGGACATCGGGCGGATCATCTCCGCGTGGACGCGTTCGCTCGCCAACAAGGAGATGCGCGCGAACCACGACGCGAAGATGGGCTGGCTCGTCATCGTCGGCTCGATCCCGATCGGTGTGCTCGGGGTGACGCTCAAGGACCAGATCGAGGGGCCGTTCCGCGATCTGCGGATCACCGCGACGATGCTGATCGTGGTGGGCGTGATCATCGGCATCGCCGACCGGCTCGCGGCACGCGACGAGACCGGCGGCCGGCACCGGACGCCCAAGCAGCGCAAGACCATCGAGAGCCTGAGCGTCAAGGACGGCCTGATCTACGGCCTCTGCCAGGCCTGCGCCCTGATCCCGGGCGTCTCCCGCTCCGGGGCCACCATCAGCGGCGGCCTGTTCATGGGCTACACGCGCGAGGCCGCGGCCCGCTACTCCTTCCTGCTCGCCATCCCCGCGGTGCTCGCCTCCGGCCTGTTCGAGGTCAAGGACGCGATGGAGAGCGACCACATCTCCTGGGGCCCGACGATCTTCGCCACGGTGATCGCCTTCGGAACGGGCTACGCCGTCATCGCATGGTTCATGAAGTTCATCTCGACGAAGAGCTTCATGCCGTTCGTCTGGTACCGCATCGCCCTGGGCATCGTCATCATCGCCCTGGTCGCCACGGGCTCCCTGAGCCCGCACGCGGCCGAGTCCTCGGGCTGACAGCCGCCAACTCTCCCCACTCACCCGGACGTTCCGGCGGCGATGACGCGAGATCAGTGACCAACCACATACGGGATGGGTAGCCGACCGGTAGCGGACTGTCAGTGCTTGCCCCTACGCTTGTGCGCATGTCCCTCGATACCGTGGCTCCTGGTTCCGTGCGGTCTGCTGCCGAGTTGAACGAGCAGATCCGGTCCCTCTGGATGCGCGCGGGCGGCACCCTCTCGACCCAGGAGCGCGCGGAGTACGAGCTGTTGGTGGTCGAATGGGCGGCCGCGATCCGCGAGGAGATCGTCGAAGCGGCCTGAGACCGACGGGAGTGACGCCCACGCGGGCTCCGCTGCCGAACTCGCCCGACTGCCGGGCCCGTTCGACGACCGGGCCCGTTCCGTCCACGCCCCCTCACTCACCGCCCGCCCGACACCCGCAACACCGCTCCCGCCGCATACGACGCGTCCGCGGACATCAGCCACGCGATGGCCGCCGCGACCTCCTCGGCCAGCCCCGGCCTCCGCAACGGAATCGTGCCGGCCGCCCGTCGCGCACGGTCCGGGTCGCCCATCGTCGCGTGCATCTCCGTGTCGATCATTCCGGGCGCGACCGCGTTGACCCGGATTCCGTCCGGCCCGAGTTCCTTGGCCAGGCCCACCGTCAGAGCATCGACAGCGGCCTTGGTCGCCGCGTAGTGGACATAGTCGCCCGGGCTCCCGAGGGTCGCGGCGGCCGACGACAGGTTCACGATCACTCCGCTCCCCCGGGCCGTCATGAGCTGCGCCGCCCGCCGTGAACACAGCAGCGTGCCCAGCAGGTTGACGTCCACGACCCGACGCAGATCCACCGGTTCCGCGTCGGCGAGCCGCCCCAACGGACCGGTCACACCCGCGTTGTTCACCAGCCCCGTCACCGGCCCGAGCCGCTCCTCCGCCACGCCGAAGAGCCCGTCGACCTCCGCCTCGACCGAGGTGTCCACCCGCACCGCGACACACCGACGCCCGGCGTTCCGTACCCCGTCCGCCACCGCCTCGGCGGCGGCCGCGTCCCGGACGTAGCCCACCACCACGTCATGCCCGTCCGCCGCGAGCCGCAGACAGGTCGCGGCCCCGATCCCCCTGCTGCCACCGGTGACAACCGTGACGGGACGTGCCATGAGAACCTCCTGCGCTCCTGGCCCCGTGGTCGATCCACGGGGCGGGCGTCGCTACGACGCCGTCGGCACCACGGTGTGCTGTCGGACCAGTTCGTACGATCTCAAGCGGTCGGCCAACGCGTAGACGGGTGTCACCAGCATCAGTTCGTCCGCGCGTGTCACGTCCGCGAGGTCCGTCAGGCGCTTCGCCACGGTCTCGGGTGTGCCATGAGCCTGTTGGGCGCGGAAGCCCGCCAGCGCCCGTGCCTCGTCCGGGGCGAACGAGTGGGCCGCCGCCTCGTCGGGCGTGGGGAAGGGGATGTCGCCTCGACCCTTGAGGAGTCGGGACTTGACGACCTCCATCGGGCCGGCGAGCCGGGCTGCCTCCTGCTGCGTCTCGGCGCACACCGTCTCCACGCAGACCAGCACGCGGGGACGCGCACACCAGCGGGAGGGGGAGAAATGCTCGCGGTAGTGGTCGAGGGCGGCGAGAGTGTTGTCGGGACGAATGTGATGGGCGAAGGCGATCGGCAGTCCGAGTTCCGCGGCCAGCGCGGCACCGGCCGGGCTCGATGACAGCATCCACGGCTCCGGGAGCGGACCGAGCGCGACCTCGTCCACCAGGAAACGCAGTGTCGCTGACACATCGTCCCGGTATTCGTCGTCCGTTGTCGGGCCGGCCCCCCGCCGCAGGGCCCGCGCCGTGGACTCGTCGAAGGTGCCCGGGCCACGGCCGATACCCAGGTCGATCCGGTCCTCGTGCAGTGCGGCCAGCGTGCCGAACTGCTCCGCCAGCATGATCGGGGCGTGGTTGGGCGCGAGGACTCCCCCGGACCCGAGACGGATGGACGACGTCAACGCGGCCGCGTGAGCGGTCAGGACGACGGGCGGGAACGCTCCGATGGCCGGAGAGTGGTGGTGCTCGGCGTACCAGAGTCTGCAGTAGCCGAGCTCTTCGACGCGTCTGGCGAACTCGGCGGTGTCTCGTAACGTGTCTGCGGCTGAGGCGCCCGCCTGGACCATGGCGACCTCGAGCGCGCTGAGCGGAATGCTGATCATTCGGTCAGTATAGGAAGCGTCGATCAGCGCCCGTCCGACCGGACGGCGGTCGCGATCGCCGCACGACATGGGCCGAAATACCCCGTACAGCAAGGAAGTTGGGTTCGATACCCTGCCCGAGCCGGCGGTCGACCACGGGGCGCGCGAGGGTCACGAGTGTGTCGAAGGTGCTCGACCGGGGCGACATGACGCCGTGGCATGAGAGCGATCGTCGTAGGGGCGGGCATCGGAGGACTGATGGCGGCGCTGAGCCTGCGCCGCGCCGGCCATGAGGTCACGCTGGTCGAGCAGACGTCACGGTTCATCGAGGTCGGTGTCGGGATCCAGGCCCAGGGCGCGGCGCAGGCGATCATGGACGCGGCCGTGCTCGGCGATGTCCTCGCGGGTGCGACGTCGGCCGAGGTGCCCGACGCGCTCGACCGGTACGTGCGCCGGCGGCTGGCGGTCGCCACGGGCATGCAGGCCGGTTCCGCGCGGGCGGGCGAGGACTTCCACCTCCCGGACGGGCCTGAGGCCCGGGCGCGGAACGCCCGGATGGCGGCCCGCGCGGCCGAGAACGTGTTCATGCCTCAGGCGACCGCGTGGGCGGCCGACGTCCTCGACGATCAGGCGCCGTCGTGACCGGCCCCCCGGTCGGCGGTCGGCCGGTGTTCTTCCCCCGCGCCCCCTTGGCGCCGCCCCCGCCATGCCCAACACTGAGCCGATGACGCAGCGTGTGGAGCTTGCCGCCGTGATGGACCGACTGGCCGTCGACGGACTCATCACCGACTACGCCGTGGCCGTGGACGACGGTGACTGGTCGGCGTACCGAGGTCTGTTCACTTCCGACGGGCGGGCGGACTACCGGTCGGCCGGTGGAATCGAGGGGGAGGCGGGGAACGTCGCCACGTGGCTCGCGGAGAGCATGCGGGTGTTCACGATGCGCCAGCATCTGATCGTCAACCGTCGGCTGCGCTTCGGTACCCTGAACCAGGACACCGGGGACACGGCCCAGGTCCAGGCCGACTACGTCAACCCCATGCGCCTCGCCGAGGAGGGCGACGGCACCGGCCCGGGTGCCCCCGACTTCGTGTGCGGCGGCCGGTACGCCTTCGGGCTGCTGCGCACCGACGACGGATGGCGGCTGCGCGAGGTGGTCGTCCGGGAGAAGTGGCGGCGCCTGCCCGGCCGGGCCCCGGCACCTGTGATCAATTGAGCTCCACAGGGTAGGAGCGCCGTATGACTTCGTTCGGCCACTGGCTGGCCTCCCCGTGGCGGCGCTCTATCGTCGCGGCGCTGGCGGGTGCCCTGCCCGTGCTCGCGTTTCCCGCCCCGTCGCTGTGGTGGTTCGCCTACGTCGCCCTCGTCCCCTGGATCGTGCTGGTCCGCTCGGCGCCGACCGGGAAACGGGCGGCGTACGACGGCTGGTGCGGCGGATTCGGCTTCATGCTGGCGATGCACCACTGGCTGTTGCCTTTCCTGAACGTGTTCACGTTCGTCATCGCCGCGCTGCTGGGCGCGCTGTGGGGGCCCTGGGGTTGGCTGGTGCGCCGGTTCCTGGCCCGGACGCCCTCGCGGGGCAGGATCGCGGCCGGCCTTGTCGTCCTGCCGTCGGGGTGGCTCGGGGTCGAGCTGGTGCGCTCCTGGCAGGGGCTGGGCGGCCCGTGGGGCGTGCTGGGCGCCAGTCAGTGGGAGGTGGAACCGGCGCTGCGGCTGGCCTCGGTGGGCGGGGTGTGGCTGCTCAGCTTCCTGGTGGTGGCCGTCAATGTGGCGGTCGCCGTTCTCCTCGTGATCCGTGAGTCCAGGCTGCCTGCCCTGGCCGGGCTCGTGGCCACGGCCGCCGCGGCCTCGGCGGCCTGGGTCTGGTCACCGCGCCCCGACACCGACGGCCGGACCAGGATCGCGGTCGTCCAGGCGGGCGTCGTGGACGGTGCCAAGGGCCCCGACCGCCGGTTCGACCTGGAGGAGCGGCTGACCCGGCGGCTGGTCGGACAGGACGTCGACCTGATCGTGTGGGGCGAGAGCAGCGTCGGCTACGACCTGGACGACCGTCCCGGCCTCGCCCGGCGGATCGCGACGCTCTCCCGTGAGACCGGCGCCGACATCCTGGTCAACGTGGACGCCCGGCGCTCCGACCAACCCGGCATCTACAAGAGTTCGGTCCTCGTCGGTGCGGACGGTCTCACCGGCGATCGCTACGACAAGATGCGGCTCGTCCCCTTCGGCGAGTACATCCCGGCGCGCTCGCTGCTCGGCTGGGCGACCTCCGTCGGCAAGGCGGCGGGCGAGGACCGCAGGCAGGGCTCCCGGCAGGTGGTGATGAACGTCGGGCACGGGCTGCGGATCGGCCCGATGGTGTGCTTCGAGACCGCCTTCCCCGACATGACCCGCCATCTCGCCGAGGACGGCGCCGACGTACTGGTCGGCCAGTCGTCGACCTCGTCGTTCCAGCACAGCTGGGCCCCGGAACAGCACGCCTCGCTCGCCGCGCTGCGCGCCGCCGAGACGGGCCGCCCCATGGTGCACGCGACACTGACGGGCGTGTCCGCCGTCTACGACGCGAACGGCCGGCCTGTCGGCTCATGGCTCGGGACCGACAGCAGCACCGCCCGGGTGTACGACGTACCGCTGGCGACGGGCGTCACCCCGTACGTGCGCCTCGGCGACTGGCCGGTGCACGCGGCGCTGCTGGTGCTCGCCGCGTGGGCCGTCACCGAGGGGGTGCGGACGCTGCGGATCAGGCGCCTCGCTCCTGAACCGCACGTACCACCCGCTCGCACAGCTCATGAGTCGCCAGCGCGTCCCGGGCGCTGAGCACCTTGCCCGCGCGGACGGCGTCGAGGAAGGTGAGCACCGCCTGCTCGATGCCGCGCTGCCGGGCCACCGGCACCCAGTCCCCGCGCCGCCGCACCGTCGGCTGGCCCTTGTGGTCGATCACCTCGGCGAGGTTGACCACCTGACGCTTGGTGTCCTGCCCGGACACCTCCAGGATCTCCTCGGCCGAGCCGCTGAGCCGGTTCATCACCCCGAGCGCGGTGAAGCCGTCCCCGGCGAGCTGGAGCACGACGTGGTGCAGCAGCCCGTCCTCGACCCGGGCGCGCACGGTGATGTCGTCGACCGGGCCGGGCACCAGGAACCGGAGCGTGTCCACGACGTGGATGAAGTCGTCGAGGATCATCGCGCGCGGCTCCTCCGGCAGCCCGATCCGGTTCTTCTGCATCAGGATCAGCTCGCGCGGATGATCGGCGCACTGCGCGTATCCGGGGGCGTGGCGCCGGTTGAACCCGACGGCCAGGCCCACGTTCCGCTCCTCCGCGAGGGCCACCAGCCGCTGGGAGTCGGCGAGCTCGTACGCCAGCGGCTTGTCGACGTACGTCGGCACGCCCGCCGCCAGCAGCCGCGTCACGATCTCGGGGTGCACGGCGGTCGGCGCGTGCACGAAGGCGGCGTCGAGGTCCTGTGCGAGGAGGGAGTCCAGGTCGGTGTGGGCCTGGGCCGCGGGGAGGTGGAGGCCGTCGGCGACCCGGGCGAGCGTCGCGGGGGTACGGGTCTGCAGATGCAGTTCGACCCCGGGCTGCCCGCCGAGCACCGGCAGGTAGGCCTTCTGCGCGATGTCGCCCAGCCCGATGCAGCCGACCTTCACGGGGACTCCTTCACTGCTTGCCTGCGCTTGCCCGCGCTTGCCTCCACGGCAGCATACGGCGGCTGCCGTGGCCACCGGCCGGTGAGGGCGGACCTGAAAACGCGTGGTGGGAGAAGACGAGTCGGGTGATGATGCGTGCATGACGACGCCACGCAGTGAACCCGCCCTGAACGCCGACGAACGCACCATGCTGGAGGGCTGGCTGGACTACCACCGGCAGACCCTGGCGTGGAAGTGCGAGGGTCTGACCGACGCCCAGCTCCGGACCACTTCGGTGGCGCCGTCCGAGCTGTCCCTGATGGGACTCGTCCGGCACATGGCGGAGGTCGAGCGGGGCTGGTTCCGCAAGGTGCTGGTCGGCGACGCCCCCGGGCCGATCTACTACACCGACGAGGACCCGGACGGCGAGTTCCATCTCACCGAGGCGGACACCTGGGAAGAGGCCCACGCCACCTGGCAGGCCGAGATCGAGATCGCCCGGCGCAACGCGGCCGGTTTCGCCCTGGACGATTTCTCCCAGGGCAAGAGCCGGCGCACCGACGAGCCCTTCAACCTGCGCTGGATCTACACCCACATGATCGAGGAGTACGCCCGCCACAACGGCCACGCCGACCTGGTACGCGAGCGCCTCGACGGCGCGAAGGGAGACTGACGCCGGGGGCGCCGCGCGTCACGCGCGTCACGCGCGTCTCCTCGGCGGAAGTCAGCGGCGGCGGGCTCGAACCCGCCTTATGGGGCCGGAGATCACCCGTGCGGGGCATCCTCCGCTTGTCCGCTGTCCAAAGGCTGTCCGACCCAGCAGAGTTGCGCGCGTGCATCGAACGACGACCACCGCAACGCTCCTGGTCACCGTGGCTGTCTCGGCCCTCGCGGGTTGTGTGACGGTCCAGCGTCCACCCGTGTCCGGCCCTCCCGCGGCGCCGTCCGGGCCGTCGGCCCCCCGGTCCGACGGCCGGGCGGAGCAGCAGGAGGTGCAGGCGCCGGCCCGTGAGGCCCTGGAAATGATCGGCCCGTCCCGCCGCCCGAAACCTGCCGCGCCCTCGTCGCCCGCGGCCGCGGTCCCGCCGGCCCCGGCAAGGACATGGCAGCAGCCGCCCCGCCCGCAACCGGTCCGCCCCGAACCCCGTCGCCCCCAGCCCCGCCACCCCGCCGCCGGGCACCCCCTGCAACCGCGCGCCGAGATTCCCGACGTGCCCAGGACGATTCCCCAGAACCAGCAGGACGTCTGCGCCCTCGGCAAGAAGTACGGCGGCTGGCGGGCGGGCAGTCCGGAGTCGACGATCTGCGAGCAGACGTACGGGCGTTGAGCATCCCGCCCGCACCTGGCTCAGGGCCGCTGCCTCGGCGGGCCCCAGGTTCCCCCTCCGCCGGAGTCCCCCTCCCCCAGCCGCAGCTCCAGTCGGCTGATCGCCGCCCGCACCCCGTCGCCGTAGCTGTCGTCCGCCAGCGCGTCGGACGCTCTTCGGGCCCGGCGCAGATGGGTGCGGGCAGCCTCGGAGCGGCCGAGTTTCACATAGTCCGCCGCCAGGTTCAGGTGCAGCGAGGGGTAGAGCGCCCGCACCGCGAGCGCCCCCTCGTGGTCGGCGAGCCGGTCGTCCGTCAACTCCTCCGCGGCCGTCAACGCCCTTAGGTCCCAGGCGAGTTCGTCGAACGGATCGTCCTGGGTGTCGGCCAGGTAGTGCGCCAGGGTGCAGCGGTGCAGCGCATCGCCGTCCTCCCCGATCTCCGCCCACAGGTCCAAAAAGCGGTGCCGGGCCTCCTCGCGATCGCCCGCGTGATGCAGGATGACGACCTGCCCGATCCGGGTCATCACGGCATCCGCGGCCGTCTGTCCCTGTCGCTCCGCCACCGCGTCCTCCGCCCACTCGCCGAGCTGTCCCTCCCGACGCTAACCGCAGGCACTGACAAACCCGGTCAGGCGGCACCGGGCCGGGCCCGGCCGGAACCGGCCCGGCGGTGGTCGGCCCGGGTGGTCGTACGGCGGTGGTCGGTACGGACAAGATCGGTACGGACAAGGCCGGTCCGGAGATGAGCGACCGCCCCGGTACCGGTCAGCCCAGGTTCGGGACGCGCCAGTCGATCGCCTCGTGCCCCTGCCGCGCCACCGCCTCGTTGATCCGCGTGAACGGCTGGGAGCCGAAGAACTTCTTCGCCGACAGCGGGGAGGGGTGCGCGCCCTTGACCACCACGTGCCGAGTCTCGTCGATCAGCGGGAGCTTCTTCTGCGCGTAGTTGCCCCACAGCACGAAGACCGCCGGGTCGGGCCGGTCGGCCACCGCGCGGATCACCGCGTCCGTGAACTTCTCCCACCCCTTGCCCTTGTGCGAGTTGGCCTCACCCGCACGGACCGTGAGCACCGCGTTGAGCAGCAGGACGCCCTGCTCGGCCCAGGGCATCAGATATCCGTTGTCCGGAACGGGCAGACCCAGCTCCGCCTGCATCTCCTTGTAGATGTTGCGCAGGGACGGCGGGGTCTTCACTCCGGGGCGCACCGAGAAGCACAGGCCGTGCCCCTGGCCCTCGCCGTGGTACGGGTCCTGACCGAGGATCAGGACCTTCACCCGCTCGTACGGCGTCGCGTCCAGCGCGGCGAAGACCTCCTCGCGCGGCGGGTACACGGGACCCTTCGCCCGCTCCTCCTCGACGAACTCCGTCAGCTCCTTGAAGTAGGGCCGCTGGAGCTCGTCGCCCAGAACCCCGCGCCAGGACTCGGGCAGCATGGCGGTGTCGGTCACGTCAACGTCCTTACGGTGTGCGGTCACTACGACGTGCGGTCACGTCCAGGCCACAGAACCTACAGGCGGGCACTGACAATCGCCGCCGGGGACGACGAAACCGCCCCTACCAGCTGGTCTTCCGGTACAGCTGCCACACGGTCATGATCGTCGACGGGTCCAGGGCCCGCTCCGCGCCCGAGATGTCCTCGCTCGCCGCCACATACTGCCGGCCCTGCCACAGCGGCAGCAGCCGCGCGTCGTCGACGAGGATCTGCTGGGCCTCCTCGAAGTCCTTCTCCACGTCGGCCCGGTTGCTCTCACCGCGCGAGCGGGGCAGCAGTACGCCGGTGATCCTGGGCGCCGGGTAGGGCGTACCGAGCGCGTTCTCGTCCCCCACGAACGGGGCGATGAAGTTCTCCGCGTCCGGGAAGTCGGGGAACCAGCCGCGCCCGAACACCGGGTACTCGCCCTTCTGGTAGCCCTCGACGTAGGTCTTCCAGGGGCGGCTCTTCAGAGTGATCGTGAAGAGGCCCGAATCGTCCAACTGCCGCTTGAGCTCCTGGAACTGCAGGGCGGTCTCGGAGCCGTAGCGGTCGGTCGTGTACCAGAGGGTGAGCGGGACGCGTTCGGTGATGCCCGCGTCGGCGAGAAGCTGGTGGGCCTTGGAGGTGCTGGGGTTGCCGAAGTCGTCGAAGAAGCCGGTGGTGTGGCCCGTGAGGCCCTTCGGGACCATCGAGTACAGCGGGTCCACGGTGTCCTTGTAGACCTTGTGCGCGATCGCCGCCCGGTCGATGACCTGGGCCACGGCCTTGCGCACGGCGGGCTTCTTCGCCCACGGGTCCTTCGGATTGAACACCAGATAGCTGATGTCGATGCCGGAGCCCTTGACCAGCTGGAGGTTCTCGTCCTTGTCGCTCTCGAGGGAGACGATGTCGTCGGCGGCGAGGCCGCGGTAGGTGAGGTCGATCTGCTGGTCCCGCAGTGCCTTGACCATGGACGACGAGTCCTGGAAGTAGCGGATCGTCACCGCGTCGTTCTTGCGCTTCGCGAAGCCCTTGTAGCTCTTGTTTCCGACGAGCTCGGCCTTCTTGCCCTCCTCGTACGACGTGAGGGCGTACGGTCCGGACCCGGACACCTCGCCGTCCTCACGGAGGGATCTGGCCGGGTAGTCCTCGGGGTCGACGATCGACATCGCCGGGGTGGCGAGCACGAACGGGAACGTGGCGTCGGGCTGGCTGAGGTGGAAGACGACCTCGCGCTCCCCCAGCGCCTGCACCCGGTCCAGGCTGCCCAGAAGTCCGGCGGGACCACTGGGTGCCTTGATGGCCTTGATCCGGTCGATCGAGTACTTGACCGCCTGGGCGTCCAGCGGGTGCCCGTCGGAGAACGTCATGTCCGGGCGCAGCACGCAGCGGTACGTCTGGTTGGTGCTGTCGGTGAACGCGCAGTTCTGGGCGGCGTCCGGCTGCGGCGTGGTCGCGCCGTTCGGGTAGGCCAGCAGCGTCTGGTAGATGTTGCGGAACAACTCCCAGGAGCCGTCCCAGGAAGCGGCCGGGTCCAGCGTGCTGGGCGCGCTGGTGGTGCCCACCACGATCGGCCCGTCGTCGTCGGAGGAGCCGGGCGACAGGGCACCGCAGCCGGTGGCCAGGGACGATATGGAGGCGATGGCCGCCACCTGTCGCAGGCATCGGTTCCGGTTGAACACGCGCACGCTCCTCGATCGGCCGTACCAAGGGTCGGCAGACCATACCGCAGCGTCACGGGCCGTGAACCTCCTCGTCAAACCCCTTCTTGATCGATATTTGGATGACGACGTTGTCATCGTCCTGTGAAGCTCGCGCACTCGACACGGGCGCCGTTTTCGTCAACGAGCGCCCGTGTCAAGGTGCCGAAGGTCAGCCCACACCGGCGTTCAGGAAGATGCCGCCGTCCACGACGAGGGTCTGGCCGGTGATCCAGTCGGACTGGTCCGAGGTGAGGAAGGCGGCGGTGCCGCCGATGTCGGAGGGCACCCCGAGCCGGCCCAGGGGGTAGGCCGCGGCGGCCTCCGCCTCCCGGCCCTCGTACAGGGCCTTCGCGAAATGGGTCTTCACGACGGCCGGGGCGATCGCGTTGACCCGCACCTTGGGCGCGTACTCGTGCGCCAGCTGGAGGGTCAGGTTGATCATCGCGGCCTTGCTGATGCCGTAGGCGCCGATGAAGGGCGAGGCGGAGACGCCCGCCACAGAGGCGATGTTGACGATCGCGCCGCCGTTGTCCTTCTGCCAGGCGTGCCAGGTCTTCTGCGCGAAGCCGAGCGCCGAGACCACGTTGGTCTCGAACACCTTGCGGGCGACGTCCAGGTCGAGGTCGGCGATCGGCCCGAACACCGGGTTCGTACCGGCGTTGTTGACCAGGAAGTCGACGCGGCCGAAGGCCTCCATCGTGCGCTCGACCGCGACGGCCTGGTGAGCCATGTCGTGCGCCTTGCCCGCGACGCCGATGACCCGGTCGGCGCCGAGCTGCTCGACGGCCTCCTTGAGGGCGTCCTCGTTCCGCCCGGTTATGCAGACGCGGTCGCCGCGCGCGACGAGCGCCTCCGCGACGCCGTAACCGATGCCGCGGCTGGCGCCCGTGACGAGCGCGACCTTGCCGGAGAGTTCCACCGAAGTCATGTTCCCGAGCCCCTAGTCGAGCGGTCCGCCGGCCACGTACAGCACCTGGCCGGAGACGAAGCCTGCGGCCTCGTTCGTGAAGAAGGCGATGGCATTGGCGATGTCGTCGGGCTCGCCGACCCGGGCCACCGGGATCTGGGTGGCGGCCGCGGCCTTGAACTCATCGAAGCCCATGCCGACCCGGGCGGCCGTCGCGGCGGTCATGTCCGTGGCGATGAAGCCGGGTGCGACGGCGTTGGCGGTGACGCCGAACTTGCCGAGCTCGACGGCCAGGGTCTTGGTGAAGCCCTGCAGACCGGCCTTGGCGGCTGAGTAGTTGGCCTGGCCGCGGTTGCCGAGCGCGGAGGACGAGGAGAGGTTGACGACGCGGCCGAAGCCGGCGTCCACCATGTGCTTCTGGACGGCCTTGGTCATCAGGAAGGAGCCGCGCAGGTGCACGTTCAGGACGGTGTCCCAGTCGGCGACGCTCATCTTGAACAGCAGGTTGTCGCGGAGCACGCCCGCGTTGTTGACCAGGATCGTCGGGGCGCCGAGCTCCGCGACGACGCGCGCTACGGCCGCCTCGACCTGAGCCTCGTCGGAGACGTCCGCGCCGACCGCGATCGCCCTGCCGCCCGCCGCGGTGATCTTCTCAACGGTGTCCTTGCAGGCCGCCTCGTCGAGGTCGATCACGGCGACCGCGCGACCCTCGGCGGCCAGTCGTACGGCGGTGGCGGCACCGATGCCGCGCGCTCCGCCGGTGACCACGGCGACCCGCTGCTCAGTGGTGGACATTGCTGGTTCTCCTCGCCCTCGAGAAGGACGCCCATCAAGTGAGCGACCGCTTAGTACCTTCAGCAGACGTGACGCTAGAAGCCCTGGCACCCGGTGTCAACGGCAGGTCGGGTACGTGTGATCCATTACCTGCGTGGCCGACCCCTGGGCGGGCCCCGCCCACCCGCCATCGTCCCGCACCGAAGGCCACCGGAAGCACCCGTTCGGGCCCGCACCGCACGCCTCTGCGCCATATGGCCCATAGCGCCGGAGCGCGGGCCACTCGCGGCCGGAAAGGAGGCGCTCCATGCGCCGTCGTCCCGGTGCCATAGGCGCGCTGATCGCGCTCGCCGCGATAGTGCCGTCGGCCGACACCGCCCACGCCCAGGATCTGGGCCCGGACGACGGCATCGCCTGAGAGGCGCTGCCCCGCCGCCCCGTCATCTCCTCGACCACCCTTCCCCGCGGTTCCGCGACTCCGACGGCCGTCACCCCGACGCGTGCCGTGCGCGGCGGCCTGGGTGGCGCGTCCGACTCCGGGCCGCACGGCTGGGACGCCGGCATCGGCCTGGCCCTCGTCGCCGGCGGGGTCCTCGCGACCGGCTTCGTGGTGAAGCGGCGCCGGGCCTGAGGGCGGTGTCGCGGGCTTCGTCACCGCACCAGCAGGCCGAGGAGTCGGTCGGCCTCCGCGGCCGGGTCGGTGGTCAGGCCGGTGTGTACGGGCCCGGGCTGGACGATCGTCGACCGTGGAGCGATCAGCCAGCGGAAGCGGCGTCCGGCGTCATCGGGCGCGGCCTGCCCCGCGGCCTCCCCGCCCGCGCAGACGCCCTCCACTGCACGCAGTGCGGCCCGTACGCCGGGCACGTCCACGTCCGGGTCGAGGACCAGCAGCTTCGCCTCGTCGAGGTGGGTGCGCACGCCGACGTACGCCTTGGCCCGGCAGTACACGAGCACCCCGGCGTTGACGCACTCACCGCGCTCGACGCGGGGCACGATCCGCAGCAACGCGTACTCGAAGACCTCGCGGTCGCCGCGGCGGCCCCCCTTGATGATGTGGCGCTCGCTCACTTGGATCCTCCGACATCGACGCGGTCGTGGACGACGGCGGCCCGCGCGAGAAGCGGTCTCGCGTAGGCCCGCCGGAGGTCGTCCGGCGTCTCGAAACCGGGCTCGTCCGCGAGCCACACGTCCGGGATCTTGGCGGTGACCTCGGCGAGGAGTTCCTCGGTGACCAGCGGCGCCAGCGCGGCTGCGGCCGCGGCGACATCCGGCGAGAAGGGGCTCAGCACGTGGTCAGAGGCGTCGTAGCGACGGGCCGCGGAGGCTTCGGCGCCGGGCCAGTTGTGGTGCCAGATCATGGTCGCGCCGTGGTCGATGAGCCACACCTCGCCCTGCCACCGCAGCAGGTTGGGGTTGCGCCAGGAGCGGTCGACGTTGTTCACCAGGGCGTCGAACCACACGATCCGCCCGGCCTCCTCGGGGCTCACCGCGAAGGCGAGGGGGTCGTAGCCGAGGGCGCCGGAGAGGAAGTCCATGCCGAGGTTGGTGCCGCCGCTGGACTTGAGCAGCCCCTGCACCTCCGGGTCGGGTTCACCGAGGCCGAGGTCCGGGTCGAGGTCGACGGTCACCAGCCGTGGCACCCTGAAGCCGAGGCGTCGGGCGAGTTCCCCGCACACCACCTCGGCGACCAGTGTCTTGCGGCCCTGCCCGGCGCCGGTGAACTTCATGACGTACGTCCCGTGGTCGTCGGCCTCGACGAGCCCCGGCAGCGAGCCGCCCTCACGCAGGGGCGTGATGTAGCGGGTCGCGGTGACTTCCTTGAGCATCGCCCCAGGTTACTGGGGTGCGGCTGAACAACCGGCACTCCGGGCCCGTACCTCTGGGCAGTTCACGAGGTAGTCGTTGAAGGGATCGTCAGCATGGCCAGCGAATCGCACCACCCCGTTCCGGCTCCCAGCCGCCGTACCGTCGTGGCGGGTCTGGGCGCGGCTGGGCTCGCCGTCGCGCTGACCGCCTGCGGGTCGGACGACGACGCGTCCGGCTCGTCCACCGAACAGGGCGCCGACGCCAACACCGGCGCGAGCTCCAGTGCCGGTGCCGGCACCGGCACCGCGCTCGCGAAGACCGCCGACATCCCGGAGGGCGGCGGCAAGGTCTTCAGCGACGAGAAGGTGGTCGTCTCGCAGCCGACGGCGGGCGACTACAAGGCGTTCTCGACCATCTGCACGCACAGGGACTGCCCGATGACGGATCTCAAGGACGATGTTCTGTCCTGTTCCTGCCACGGAAGCCAGTTCTCCGTCACCGACGGCAGCGTGAAGAAGGGCCCCGCGACCGAGCCGCTGGCCGCCAAGCAGATCAGCGTGGACGGGGACTCGATCAAGCTCGCCTGACCCGGGGCGCGCTCTTCAGACAGGCCAGCACCTCGTCCGTGGTCGCGACCGTGGCGACCAACGCGAGGGTGTTGCGGATCATCGCCGGGGTGTAGGCAGAGGGCACTCCGGCGATGGCGTCCGTCGGTACGACGGCCGTGTAGCCGCGGTTGACGGCGTCGAAGACGGCGTTGGGTACCGCCACGTTGGCGGACACGCCGGTCACGACCAGTGTCCGGCAGCCCAGGTTGCGCAGCAGTGCGTCGGTCTCGGTGCCCTGGATCGGCGACAGCCCGTGCAGCCGTCGTACGACCAGGTCCTGCTCGGCGACCTCGATCGGGGCCGCCACCCGGACCGCCGTGCTGCCCGGCAGCTGCTGGACGGGCAGCCGTTCGACGGCGCGGAAGAGCCGGGCGTTGCGGCTCGCGCCGCGTCCGTCCGGGCGGCGCTCGGCGATCGCGTGGATCACCTGGACGCCGCTCTCGTGCGCGGCGGCGACCAGCCGGGCGACATTGCCGAGGGCGCCCGAGGAGCGTGCCTCCTCGGCGAGTTCGGGCAGGGCGCTGTCGGGTCCGACGACGCCCTGCTGGCACTCGACGGTGAGCAGGACCGTGGTCGCGGGATCGAGCAGTTCGCTGAGCTGTTCGTACGACGGCACGGCTCCCCCTGGTCGCCGACGGTGTGGGCGGGTGAGACTAGCCACCATTGCGTGGGGACGGAAGACGACCCATCCTTTTCTGACGTGATGTCAGAGGATCTCCTCTGACACGACGTGAGAGAAAGAGGGGGGCACGAATGACCGTTACTCAGCGCCGCGGCCGGAAGATCATGATGACGCCGGGGGAGCTGGACGAGTTCCTGACCAGTCAGCGCACCTGCCGGGTGGCCACCGTGTCCGTGGACGGCGCCCCGCACGTGAGCACGCTCTGGTTCGCGTGGGACGGCACCTCGATGTGGCTCTACTCGGTGGTGCGCAGCAAGCGGTGGACCGATCTGCGGCGCGATCCGCGGGTCGCGATAGTGGTCGACACGGGTGAGGAGTACGACGAGCTGCGCGGCGTGGAGCTGTCCGGGGCGGTGGACTTCGTCGGCGAGGCCCCGCGCACCGGGGAACTGTGCGCGGAACTCGACCTCCCGGAGACCTTGTTCGCCCGCAAGAACTTCCGCCTGGAGGAGATGCCGCACGACGGTCGGCACGCGTGGGTGCGGCTGACGCCGGAGAAGATCGTCTCCTGGGACTTCCGGAAGCTGGGCCCGGCGTAGGGCGACGTAGCGATGCGACGTAGCGCGGCGTAGCACGACGTAGCCCGGCATTCTCGGCGGGCTTCTCCGGTGGCCTGTTCGGCGGCCTCTTCGACAGGGGTTCTCAGTCGATGTCGATTTTCGAGGCCGCCGTCCGTAGTGCCTCGACCGCCGCCCGGATGGACGGGCGGCGGTCGGCGTCCGCGCGCCATACCGCGTAGATGTACCGGTGGACGCGATGCCGCAACGGCACGGCCCGCACCCCCTTCGGCATCGGGTCGCGGCCGAGGCGGGGGGCCACGCAGACGCCCAGCCCGGCCGCGACCAGGGCGAGTTGGGTGTGGTGCTCCTCGGCGCGATGGGCGATCCGGGGCTCGATGCCCTTGGCGCGCAGCGTGTAGAGAAGCCACTCGTGACAGAACTCGCCCTCGTTCCAGGCGACCCACTCGTCGTCCGCGAAGTCCTCCAGGTCGATCTCGTCCCGGTCGGCGAGCGGGTGTCCCTCGGCCATGGCGATCTCCACGGGATCGTCGAGGATCGACGCCTTGGCGAGCCCCTGGGGCATGGGCAGCGGTTTGTTGTACCAGTCCAGGACGACCGCGAGGTCGGCGTCGCCCCGGAGCACGGCGTTCACCCCGGTCTCCGGTTCCAGCTCCCGCGAGCGCACGCGCAGCGCCGGATGGTCGGTGCGCAGCGCGGTGAGCGCCTCGGGGAACAGCCCCCGCAGTGCGGTGGGGAACGCCACCAGCCGCAGCTCGCCGACGACCTGTCCGCGCTGGGCCTCCAGATCGGACTGGGCGAGTTCGACCTGCGACAGGATGCGCGCCGCGTGCTCGGCGAGCAGCCGGCCCGCGTCCGTGAGCCGCACCCCCCGGCCGTTCTTGGCCAGCAGCTGCTGGCCGATCTCGCGCTCCAGTTTGGACATCTGCTGCGAGACGGCCGACGTCGTGATGTGCAGCCCCTCGGCCGCGCCGCTGACCGAGCCGTGCCGGGCGAGGGCGTCGAGGGTGCGCAGGCGCTCCAGGTTCAACATGTAAGCAATACTACGAGATATCGCTCGAAAAATCTTGCTTGTGCTACGAGATCGGGCGCGCCATCGTTCACGCATGACCACCGTCAACTCCGCCTCGGCCCCCACCACGACCGTCTCCGGCCCCCGCCCCGTCCTGGACTGGCGGCTGCGCTTCGGCGCCTGCTCGCTGATCTGGGGTTTCAGCTTCCTGCTCATCAAGGTCGGCACGGAGGGCTACGCCCCCTTCCAGGTCACGCTCGGCCGTCTCGTGTTCGGCACGGCGGTGCTCGCCGCGGCGATGACGGTCAGGCGGGAGCGGCTTCCGCGGGGCGCCCGCACGTGGGCGCATCTGACGGTCGCCGCCTTCCTCCTCAACGCGCTGCCGTTCTCCCTGTTCGCCTACGCGGAGCTGACGATCCCGTCCACCCTCGCCGGCATCTGCAACGCGACCTCACCACTGTGGGGCATGGCGCTCTCCCTGGTCGCGCTCTCCGAGGACCGGCCGACCAGGACCCGGGTCACGGGTCTCGGCCTCGGGTTCGCGGGCGTCCTGACGGTGCTCGGCGCCTGGCAGGGCTTCCACGGCCTGGACGCCACGGGCACGGCGATGGCCCTGCTGGCCTCGCTCAGCTACCCGATCGGCTGGATCTACGTCCGTCGCACCCTGGCCGGCTCCAGCCACTCGAACCTGTCGCTGACCGGCGCCCAGTTGCTGCTGGCCACGCTGCAACTGGCGGTCGTCACCCCGCTGTTCACCAGCGCACCGAGCCACTTCCCGGTCGTCCCGCTGCTGGCGACGGCCGCGTTGGGCACGCTCGGCACGGGACTTGCCCTTCTGATCCAGTACGGCCTCGTCGCCGAGATCGGCCCGACGACCGCGCAGATGGTCACGTACTTCATCCCGGTCATCGCGACGGCCGCCGGTGTCGCGATCCTCGGTGAGTCGCTGAGCTGGTCGACACCGATCGGCGCGGCGATCGTCCTGGCGGGCGCGGCGCTCACCCGGGCGAAGCCGAGGACCAGTCCCTGAATCGACAGACCGACAGAGAGACAGAGAGACCGATCCCGGGCCAGGGTCCGCCGGGATCAGCCCGAATCCACACGGATGTGCCTCATCAGGCATAGCTCCGGACGAGGCCCGGTCCAATGGCGGAGGCGATCGCGTCCGCCAGCGGTCCGGTCTCCTCCGGGGTGAGGGTCGCCACGGTGACCCGAATGCCGGGGGGTGCGCTCAGCCGGAAGCGTGCGCCGGGCGCGACCGCCCAGCCGGCGTGCAGCAGTCGGGAGACGGCTCCGGTCTCGTCGGGCACCGGAATCCAGATGTTCAGACCGGAGCGGCCGTAGGCCCGCACCCCGCGCTCCGCGAGCGCGTCGATCAGCAGGTCCCGGCGCTCCCGGTAGGCCGCCGCCACCGCCGCCGGGTCCAGCGCGCCGTCGGACCACAGCCGCAGCACGGCCCGCTGGAGGACCCGGCCGACCCAGCCCGGGCCGAGCCGCTGCCGGCCGCGCACCCGGTCGAGCGTGACGGGGTCCCCGGTGAGCACGGCGAGCCGCAGGTCGGGGCCGTAGGCCTTGGCGACCGAGCGCACGAAGACCCAGGTGTGGGTGGTGCCGGCCAGGGGATGCAGGGGCAGGTCGACGATTCCGTTGCCGTGGTCGTCCTCGATCAGCAGGATCTCCGGGTACTCCCGGAGAACGGACCGCAGGGCACGCGCGCGCGTGGCGCTCACCGAGGCGCCCGTGGGGTTCTGGGCCCGGTCGGTGACGATGAGTGCCCGCGCCCCGGCTCCCAGGGCACGCCGTACGTCGTCGGGAAGCGGCCCCTCGTCGTCGACGCCCACCGGGGCCGTGCGCAGCCCGAGGGCCGGGACGAGGTCGAGCAGGCTGCCCCAGCCGGGATCCTCCAGGGCGACGGTGTCCCCGGGTTTGAGATGGGCCGCCAGCACACGCTCGATCGCGTCCAGTGAGCCGGAGAGGACGGCGAGAGGGCCGTCCGGCACACCGTCGGCGTCCAGACCGGCCCGCGCGATCCGTTCCAGCCCCGGTTCGACGGGGGCGTCTCCGTAGAGGACGGGCTCCCGGTCCCCCTGTTCGCCGGCCGCCGCGAACGCCTTCGCCAGGGACGGCAGCAGCGCCGGGTCCGGGTTGCCGTCGGCCACGTCCCGCACGCCCGCCGGGGCGTCCGCCCGGATGCGCTGGCGCCCGGTGGTGGCCGGCCTGGGCCGCACCCGGCTTCCCCTGCGCCCGGCGGTCTCGATGACTCCGCGCTCACGCAGGATGCGGTAGGCGGCCGCGACGGTGTTCGGATTAACCGCCAGATCTGTCGCCAACTCCCGCATGGGCGGCAGAAGTTGACCGGGTTCCAGCTGTCCGTCCCCCACCGCGCGCTCGATGCTCGCCGAAATCTCCGCCGCACGTCGACCTTCGATCCGATATTCTTCTAGCACAAAGCCAATTATGCACTAGTGCAATGGAGAGCGCCATGCAGGGGACCCCGCAGCCGACGACACCCGCCGCCTACACCCCCACCGACCGCACCGTCCCCACGCGCTCCCCCGACCGGGCCTCGTACGACGAAGACGTCGTGCACGCGATACTCGACGAGGGCTACGTCTGCCATCTCGGCTTCGTCCGCGACGGCGCGCCGGTCGTCCTGCCCACGCTGTACGCCCGGGTCGGCGAGCGGCTCTACCTGCACGGCTCGACGGGCTCGCGTCCGCTGCGGATGACGGGGCAGGCCGACCCGGGACTGCCGGTGTGCGTGACCGTCACCCACGTCGACGCGCTGATCCTGGCCCGCTCGGCCTTCCACCACTCGATCAACTACCGCTCCGTGGTGGTGCACGGCGTCGCCCACGACGTGACCGACCCCGAGGAGAAGCGGGCCGTCCTGGACGCGCTCGTCGACAACGTCGTCCCCGGGCGGGCCGCCGACTCCCGGCCCGCCAACAAGAAGGAGCTGGCCGCCACCGCGGTGATCCGCCTCGACCTGAACGAGGTCTCCGCCAAACTGCGCACCGGCGGTGTCAACGACGAACCTGAGGACCTGGCCCTCCCCCACTGGGCCGGCGTCGTCCCGCTGCGCAAGGGCTACGACACTCCGGTCGCGGACGCCGACCTGGCCCCCGGCACCGAACTCCCGGACTACCTGGGGTGAGGTGAACTCGGACGGGGCCGTCCCGCAGACGCGCCCGAGCGCGGAAGATCGGGCGCGGAGGCTCGGACGCAGAGGCTCGGGCGCGGAAGTTCGGGCGCGGAAGTTCGGGAAGCCCCCCGCTCGGCGGGGTCCACGGACTTCCTCCGCGTGCTGCACCGTGCTGCCCGACAGGGCGCCGGAGGTGCTTTTCGGAGGCCCGCCTCAGAAGGCGGGCGGCGGCAGAACGAGTGCCCCGGAACGCATGATCGGCAGCCCTAGGCGGCGGTCCCGCGGGCCGACAGTTCCTTTTCGCCGCCACCGCCGGCCACCGGTTCGACGGAGTTCTTGGCGGGCGCGGACGACTGCGCGATGAACGCGCCGGCGAGCACCACCGCACCACCGATGATCTGCGGCGCCGAAAGGTGCTCGCCGAGCAGAACCCAGGCGAGCACGGTCGCGACGACCGCTTCGAGGCAGGCCACGACGCCGGCGACCTGCGGGGAGAGCCGGCGTACCGACAGCACCCCGGTGACGTACGCGAGGACGGTGGCGACGAGCACGATCCAGCCCAGCAGTACCCCGGCCGCGACCGGGGTGCCGCCCATGTCCGTGGTGTGCGCGAGGACGGACCAGTCCATGCCCCAGGGCCGCGCGACGACGGTCAGCACGGCGGTGCCGACGAGGAGGCCGTACGCGATGACCCCGAGCGGGTCGGGCGCCTGGTCGCCGGAATCGCTGCCCTGGTCGGACAGCACGAAGTAGCCGACCTGGCAGCAGGCGGCCCCGAGCGCGAGCAGCAGGCCGAGGACGTCGAAGCTCAGGCCGGACCAGACCTCGACGACACAGGCCAGCCCGCCGACCGCGAGGACCACCCCGAGCGCGGCGGCCCGCGTCACCGGCCGCCGCTGCACGAACCGCACCCAGCCGAGCACGAGCGCCGGCGCGAGGTACTCGACGAGCAGCGCGACCCCGACGGGGATCCGGGACAGCGCGGCGAAGTAGCAGGCCTGGACACCGGCCACGGCGAGTAGTCCGAACCCGGCGAGCAGGGCGGGACGGCGACGCGGCAGCGCGCGGTGGCGGACGGCGACCGGCAGCATCAGCAGGGCGGCGCCCGCCACCCGCAGCCACACCACGTGGAGCGGGTCGAGTCCCGCCTCGATCAACGGTTTGGCCGCGACTCCGGATCCGCCGAAGGCGAGTGCGGACGCCACCGCGAGACCGAGCCCCACGCCTCTGCCCTGGTGGCTCTGACTGCTCTCAGACGTATGCACCCGTCACATGATGGCAGGCGATGACATGAGCGTCACGCTCGTTCACACCTGTCTCACCGACTGGAACGGGACGCTCCCCGGTCCGCCGGTCGCGCGACCGACCCGCTCAGCCGGTCCGCCGTAAGCGACTGTCGACCCGGACGAACACCACGTGCGCGTCGATCCCGGCGCGCTCCAGTACCTCGACGGCCCGCGCCTCCGGGTCGACGAGGATCGCGGCGAGCAGGTCGATGCCGAGCGTGGGTCCGCCGCGGCGGCCGGCCCGTGCCCGGGCGTACTCCATCGCCCCGCCGGCCAGCGGGGAGTAGCCCTCCGCGCGGATCACCACGGGCAGGGCACCGGAGTCCTCGACGCTGCCCTGCCAGCGCAGTCCGTAGCCGATGCTGCGCTGCACGAGGTAGCCCATCAGGCGGGCGAGCTGCGGTTCACCGTCGAAGACGGACCGCACCTCGGGGTCCGACTCCAGGAGCGAGTGCAGCAGATGGGCGGTGTCGATCTGCCGGTCCCCGTCCCGGACCGCTCTGCGGCGGGCACCGGAGACCACCGCTGACAGCTCGGCGCTGAGCCTGACATCGTCGTCCGGGCGGACCAGGGGCCGGCTGTCGGGCTCGTGGGCCGAACGCCGGGGGGTACGGGGTTGCACATCCCCCATCCCACCAGTCCCCCGGTATCGGGGCATCCGCGAAAGGAAGCATCTTCGCGTCCGACAGGAAGGGGACCCCGCATGCCGGAATCTCCTCCTCACGGATGAGATCACGCCGTTTATCCCCGAGCGGGCGCGCCGCCTTGCCCCGCACCCCGAACGCGACCACGGCCGCCCGCGGGTCTGCTCATCGACATTTCCTGACGGTTCATCAGTATTGAATGTTCCAGGCCCTGCGGCTACGTTCCGCGACACCGTAGCCCGACACGAAGAGGTGGTCGCATGGCCGAAGTCAGCGCGGAGGCACGTATCGAGGCACCCGCGGAGAAGGTCTGGGCCCGGCTGACCGACTGGTCCGCGTACGGCGAGTGGAACGCGACCCACACCAGCTTCCCCAAGGGCGGCCCGGAGACCCTCGCCGTGGGCGGGACGTTCCAGGAGAACATGAAGCTCATGGGGTTCCCGGCCGAGATCGAGTGGACCATCGAGGAACTCGAGCCGGCCCGGTTGTTCGCCGTCCGCGGCAAGGGCCCGATGTCGGTGATCGTCGCCAACCGCTACACCCTGACCCCCGAGGGCGACGCGACGACCGTACGGATCGACGGCGAGTTCACCGGTGCCGCGGTCTCGCTGATGGCGGGCAAGCTGAAGGACTCGGCCACGGCCGCCCTGAACGAGTCGCTGCGCAAGCTGGCAGGCCTGGTCGTCTGACAGCGGACCGGCGCCTGACCGCCGCACCCTTCGGGAACGCGAAGGCGCCCCGCGGATTCCTCCACGGGGCGCCCCTGCTTCGCCGTACGGCGGTCAGCCCTCGTCGGCGAGGATCAGATACAGCTTCTTGCGGGCCTCGTTGATGACGGAGAGCGCCTTCTCGCGCTGCTCCTTGCTGCCCGTCTTCCAGACCTGCCCGAAGGCCTCCATCAGACCGAAGCCGGCCTGACGGATCTCACCGAGTGCTTCCCAGTCGACACCGCGGGAGGCTTCCTCCCAGGGCGCGTCGGGGCCCTCGTCGGCCGCGGTGCGACCGGCGTCGGTGAGCGCGAACAGCTTCTTGCCGCCCTCCGACTCACTGACTATCAGCCCCTCGTCCTCCAGCAGTTGGAGGGTGGGGTACACCGAGCCCGGGCTGGGCTTCCACGCCCCGCCGCTGCGCTCGGCGATCTCCTGGATCATCTCGTAACCGTGCATCGGCCGGTCCTTCAGCAGGGCGAGGATCGACGCGCGCACATCACCGCGCCGCGCCCTCCCCCGCGGTCCGCCCCGACCCCTGGGCCCCCAGGGTCCCGGCCCGAAGCCGGGGCCACCGAAGCCGGGACCACCGGGTCCACCCGGCCCGAAGGGCCCGAAAGCAGCCCTCCGCCCGTCGAAGCCGTCCCCGCCACGGCGGCCCGGACCATCCTGTCGACGTCCATGTCCACGCTCGTATCCGTGGGTGCGCATCCCAATCACTCCATTCCATCGTTGATCTGTCGCGATGCCTCAACGATATATCGGGACTGTTCGGATGACAACCCCCTGACGCAACGCAACCGGTGCGGCACGTGCCGGGGGGACGAGATCCGCGCCTCGGACGGAGCCTCGACGTACGCCGAGGTGCGTCGCCGGCGCTGCTGCCAGAGCTGCTGCCAGTGCCGCTGCCGGCAGCTCAGCGTGGACCGCGCCGCGCAACCCGCCTGGCGGAGGCCGTAAATCGGTCCACCGTCCGGGAATTGGCCTTGGTCCGGGGCTTCGCCGAGCCTCTAGCGTCGAGGCATGCGGATCCGAATCGTCGACGCCTTCACCGACCGCCCCTTCACCGGCAACCCGGCCGGGGTCCTGCTCCTCGACGCCTTCCCGGACGACGAACGGCTTCAGCAGGTGGCCCTGGAGGTCAATCACGCCGAGACCGCGTTCGCCCACCCGCTGCCCGAGGGCGGTCCGGCCGACTGGGCGCTGCGTTGGTTCACCCCGGCCGCCGAGGTCAACATGTGCGGCCATGCCACGCTCGCCACGGCCCACGTCCTGTACTCCACCGGCGCCCACGAGGGCCCGGTGCGGTTCGCCACCCGCAGCGGGGTCCTGAACGCCACGCTCAGCGAGGACGGCTCGATCACCCTGGACTTTCCGACTGCGACGCTCACCCCCGTGGAGCTCCCGGACGGAGTGGCCGAGGCTCTCGGCACCGAGCCGCTCGCCGTCTTCGACACCGGCCCGAACGTCGGCGACCTGCTGGTCGAGGTCGCCGACGAGAGGACGGTGCACGCCCTGAGGCCGGACATCAGGTCACTGGGCGCGTTCTCCGAGCGCGGCATCATCGCCACCGCCCGCGCCGAAGACCCCACCCGGGGCTACGACTTCGTCTCCCGCTGCTTCTTCCCGAACGTCGGCATCGACGAGGATCCGGTCACCGGCAGCGCCCACACGACCCTCGCCCCGTACTGGTCCGAACGCCTCGGCCGCACCGAGCTCACCGGCCTGCAGGCCTCCCCGCGCTCCGGCCGCGTCCACACCGAGCTGCGCGGCGAGCGCACCCTGCTGAGCGGTCGCGCGGTCACCGTCATCGAGGGGGACCTGCTCGCCTGAGCGCCTCACCCCGTCGGCAGCCAGCCCACCTTCCCGGCCAGCAGGGCGTAGCCGACGAACGCGCCGATGTCGAGCAGGGAATGCGCCACCACCAGTGGACCCACCCGGCCCCAGCGGCGGTACAGGTACACGAACACCACGCCCATCACCATGTTGCCGATGAAGCCGCCGATGCCCTGGTAGAGGTGGTAGGAGCCGCGGAGCACGGAACTGGCCATCAGGGCCGTGCCCGCCGTCCAGCCCAACTGGCCCAGGCGGCGCAGGAGATAGCCGACGACGATGACCTCTTCGACGATCGCGTTCTGCATCGCCGACAGGATCAGCACCGGGTACTTCCACCACACCTCGGGCAGCGCCTCCGGCACCACCGTGAGGTTGAAGCCGAGACCGCGTGCGGCCAGGTAGAAGGCGATACCGGTACCGCCGATCACCGCCGCGACCGCGGCCCCTCGGCCCAGGTCCGGCCACGGCCGGGTGCGGTCGAAGCCGAGGGTCCTGAGGCTTCGCCCCTCACGCAGCAGGAAGTGCGCGACCAGCGCCACGGGCACCAGCGCCGAGGCGATCCCGAACAACTGCCAGGCGAGATCGAGCCAGGGACGGCCCGGCGCGGCCGAGGCGTTGAGGGTGGCCGCCTGGTCCTTCAGGCCCCCCGGTTTGGTGACCGATCCGACAAAACTGATCAGGGCGGACACACCGCTCGCACCGAGCGAAAGCCCCAGAACGAGCAGGGTCTCATCGCGGAAGATCCGTCGTGAGAACCGCTCCGGAGGAAAAGAACCGGCCACCGCGCCCGCCTCCGACTGCACACCTGCCTCCAGTTGAGTAATCCCGCCGCATCCCCACCGCCGCCCCACTAAGGTCTCGAAAGTAGTTACGAAGATCGTGCGCGACAGGCCGTCGGGGGACGGACGCCGTACGGGGGCGTACCTCCCTTCTTGCCTGCCATACGGCCGGATTCCGGCGCGTGACTCAGCAGGGCGACAGGGAGGGGCACCACCGTCATGGGACGTCACAGCTTGCCCGATCAGTATGGGGCGGGCGGCAGCGCCCCCCGCCCACGCGCTCGCCGCCGCACGATGGCCGTCGCGACCGTCCTCGTCCTCACCGTGGCCGGCGGCACGGCGGCCGCCGTCCAGAGCGGGCTGCTCTCCTTCGGCTCCTCCTGCCAGGACGACCCCGTGCGGCTGAAGCTCGCCGCCTCGCCGGACCTGGCGCCCGCCCTGACGACCGCGGCGACACGGGCTCGCGCCGACGACCTCACCTCGGATGGGCGCTGCATCGCCGTCACAGTGACCGCGCGCGACGCGTACAAGGTCACGAACTCGCTGCTGGCGGGCGAGAAGCCGGACATGCAGGTGTGGGTGCCGGACTCTGACCTGTGGGTCCAGCGGCTGACGGCGGGCAGTGGCGCGGCCGAGCTGTCCCAAGTAGGTAACGTCGCCTCCACCCCGGTCGGGATGGCGATGGTGCCGACGGCCGCGAAATCACTGGGGTGGCCGCAGAAGACGTACAACTGGCTGGAGCTGGCCGGCGCCGCCATGCAGGACGACTCGCTGAAGCTCGGCGCGGCCGACCCCGCGCGCAGCGCGACCGGGCTGCTCGCGCTCACCCGGCTGAGCAGCGCCGCCGCTCAGTCCGAGGACGGGGACGGGGGCGGGGACCGGGACGGGGACGGGGACACACAGGCCGCGGCGATGATGAAGGCGCTGGCGCAGCGCACCTCGGACACCGACGGGCAGGTCCTGGAGACGCTGCCGCGCGACTCCTCGGCCTCTGAGCAGGGCAACCCGAAGCGCAACCAGGCGCTGGTGCTGACCGAGCAGGCCGCGTTCGCGTACAACTCCTCGGCCGACCATGCCGGCAGCCTGGACCTCTTCTATCCCAAGGACGGTTCGCCACGGCTCGACTACCCGTACACCCTGGTCGCCCAGGCGGGGCTGACCACCGACCAGAGCCGGGCCGCGATCCGCTTCATGAGCTACCTCCGGCAGCCGGAACAGCGTCGGCTGCTGGCCCGGCACGGCTTCCGGGCGTCGGACGACGAGGTGTCGGACACGCTGGTCGCGAAGGCCGGCGGCAGTGGTCCGCAGCCGTACGCCGAGCCCGCGGTCGAACCGGCCGCGGCGGAGACGCTCGAGGAGACCCTCGGCATGTGGACGATCACGGTGCAGAGCGCCCGGATCACCACGGTGGTGGACGCCTCCTCGTCGATGTCGGAACAGGTCCCCCGCACCGAGCGGTCGCGGATGGACGTCACCAAGGCCTCGCTCCTCCGGGCTCTGGCCACCTTCACACCCGAGGACGAGATCGGGTTGTGGAAGTTCTCCACCAAGTTGGACGGCGACAAGGACTACCGCGTGCTCGTGCCGACCCGACGGCTCGGCGACCGGGTCGGCGGCGGCACCCAGCGGGACCGGCTCTCGACGGCGTTCAGCGGCCTGGCCCCGGTGCCGAACGGCGCCACCGGGCTGTACGACACCACGCTCGCCGCGTACCGGGCGGCGACCTCCTCCTATGTGAAGGGGAAGTTCAACGCGCTGGTGGTGCTGACCGACGGGGTGAACCAGGACCCGGGCAGCATCTCGCGCGGCGACCTGGTCTCCCGACTGGAGAAACTCACCGATCCGAAGCGGCCGGTGCCGCTCATCCTCATCGCCGTGGGTCCCGACGCCGATCGCGCGGAGGCCGAGCAGATCGCCAGGCCGACCGGCGGTTCGGGCCAGGAGGTCAGCGATCCCGCCCAGATCCAATCGGTGATCCTCAAGGCGATCGTGGCGGCGGGCACCCGGGGTGAGAGCCAGGGCTGACGCCTCATGACACCCGGGTGCCAGCCAGGCCTGACGTCACCTGACACCCGGGTGCCGGCCACGGCTGACACCCCCTGGCGCCCGGACCGGCTTCTCGCCCTCAGCCCAGCGGCACCGGTTCCGGCAGTCCCACCGGCCAGGTGTGCACGGGTTCGCCTTCGTGCATCAGCTCGCGGTACCGACGGGTCGTCGCGGCCAGCGCGGCCTCCCTCGACAGCCCGGCCTCCAGGGCCCGGTGGAAGGTCGCGGACTGCCAGGACGCGCCGTTGACCCGGCGCCGGCACCGCTCCTCGATCACCCCGAGATACAGGTCGCGGTCGGCGGGTTCGACCCCCCACGCCTCCAGCCCGGCCTCGGCGAGCGGCAGCAGTTCGTCCCGTACGAGGCTCACCGCGTCGATCTCCGCCGTACCGCCGTAGCGGCCGCGCCGGGGCCAGGTGAAGCGGGCGTCGATGCCGTACCGGCACGCGGCGTCGAAGTTGGCGGCGGCGGCTTCGAACGGCAGCCTGGTCCACACCGGCCGGGACTCCTCGGCGAGGGCGCGGACCACGCCGTAGTAGAAGGCCGCGTTGGCGATGACGTCGGTGATGGTGGGGCCGGCGGGCAGCACGCGGTTCTCGACGCGCAGGTGCGGGACCCCGTCGGCGATGCCGTAGACCGGGCGGTTCCAGCGGTAGACGGTGCCGTTGTGCAGGACGAGTTCGGCGAGTTTCGGGACACCGCCCGCGTCGAGGACGGCGAGCGGGTCCTCCTCGTCGCAGATCGGCAGCAGGGCCGGGTAGTAGCGCAGGTTCTCCTCGAAGAGGTCGTAGGCGGAGGAGATCCACCGCTCACCGAACCATGTGCGCGGGCGCACGCCCTGAGCCTGGAGTTCGGGCGGGCGGGTGTCGGTGGACTGCTGGAACAGCGGCGGGCGGGACTCGCACCACAGCTCACGGCCGAACAGGAAGGGCGAGTTGGCGCCCACGGCGATCTGCGCGGCGGTGACGGCCTGGGCGGCGTTCCACACGTCGGCGAAGCGGCCCGGGGTGACCTGGAGGTGAAGCTGCACGGAGGTGCAGGCGGCTTCGGGTGCGATGGACTTCGACGTACAGGTCAGACGCTCGACGCCGTCGATGTCGAGGGTGAACTCCTCGCCGCGGGCGGCCACGATCTGCTCGTTGAGCAGGGCGTAGCGGTCGACGTCGGAGAGGTTGGAGGAGACCAGGTCGTCCCGGTCCAGAGTCGGCAGAATGCCGATCATCACGATTCCCGCGTCGAGTTCCCCCGCTTTTCGGTCGGCATATGCCAGAGAGGTACGGAGTTCCTCGGCGAGCCGGTCGAATACCCGCCCACCCAAACGGTGTGGGGCTATGTTGACTTCCAGGTTGAACATGGCGAGTTCTGTTTGGAAATCTCGGCTTGCGATGCGTTCAAGCACCTGCGCGTTGAGCATTTTCGGCATGCCGTCCGAACCCGTGAGATTCAATTCGATCTCCAGCCCCATGAGGTTCTTCGGGCGATCGAACCGCTTCTCGGCCAGGAGTCGCTCAAGCCCCGTCAGGCACTGTCGGAGCTTGTCACGGTAGCGCTGGCGATCGGACAGGTCGAACTGGCCTGCCACGACCTTCTCCCCCATCGAAGCGTCCCTCCTCGATTGGGCGGGCCGACGAGCCGCCCGCCGATGTCCGGGTCAGGTGTGATGATGCCCAGCCGAGACGATCGATAACGTCCCGGACGGGCCTGACAGCCGCTACTCTTGCGGATGTGACCGGTGGCACATTCGCCAGGCATGGTGCACTGTGCAGTTTCGAGTTCCCTGAGCAACTCGTGAAAAACGCCGACGAGAATGGGCCGTCCACCGCCCAGGCATTTCCCGAGGTCACCGTCGTGCGATCGCCCGGGAATCGGGATGTTTTCCGCGAATCACCGACCGAATGAACCCTTGCCGCGCCCAGCGGAAACAGCTAGACGAAACACCGTAGGAACATATGTCGTATAAACTCCGCGAACAAGGCAGAAGGCTGGCACCCGCGGCCCTCGATCCTGCCGTCAGGTGACATGCGGCAGGCCTCAGCCCCCGGTTCACCGGACCACGGCCCCCGCCTCTCTTGCCTCGCGAGCTGACAGCGCCGTCCGCCCCGCCCCGCCCTCGCGCCACTGTGCCTGTCGAATGAGAGGCGACCCACCATGCCCCTGCATGTCCCCCCTGCTCCCGCGCCAGCCCTTCGCTCCGTCCTCACCGCCCTCGGTTCCCCCACCGCGGTCCGTGAGGCACGCACCCCCTCCTTGTTGCACGCCCAGGGACCTGTCACGCCCGAGCTGCCGCTGCCCGTGCACGTCCTGGACGGGATCGACGCCACCGGCGTCCCCGCCACCCGGCTGGCCGGCTGGCGTTTCCTGATCCGCAGCGGCGACCACGCGGTGGCCGCGGCCGAGACCATGCTGACGCCCGACGGATGGGCGTTCTCCCGCTTCTTCGAGGGCCCGTACATCGCCTCCACCGAGCACGCGCTGCGCCAGGCGGAGACCATCAAGCAGCCCTACCAGGCGCGTCTGCTGTCGATCCCCGGCCTCTACATGCTGACGCTCTGGCTGCACGGCGACTGCACCGCCGACGGCGCGACCGGCCACCTCGCCGCCACCGACCTGCTGGTCCCGCTGGCGCCCGCCCCGCCCGGCATCGCCGCCCACCGCCCGCACCGGGTGGCCGACCTGCTCCCGGTACTCACCCATCGGGTGACTCCCGCACCACTGCTCAGCTCTTCCGCCTGACATTCCGCACCTCGGCGACCTTCGTACCCCGCCCCGAATTCCGGATAGCGGGGTACGACGCTGTTTCCGGCACACTTACGCTCGTACCAGGATTCCCACAGGCCTATTCGCTCGTACGAGCACTTTATGGCTCGTACGAGCCGGACGGGATCTCTGACCCGTCCGGACCAGCCCCATCCGACCCCTGCGAACCATCCGAAGTGACAGTGCAGTTGGGGTGAACCGTCCGGGCGGGTGATGCGTCATCAACCTGTGAGAAGCGGTGCTGCTAAATCCCTGCGGATTGACGTCCGTGGGGCAACACTGGGTTCGGACCGACTTATCCAACGGGGGGCGGCCATGAACGACGCTTCAAGCCGCGAAACAGACACGACATCCATCTCATCCGTCACGACAGAGCGAAAGATCCCATCAATGTGCCAGCACCAGCCACCGTGCCCGACAGCCGACTCCGCCGACCGGGAATCCGCGCGCCTCGCCGCGCATCACCCGGAACAGGGATGGAGCCTGCTGTGCAACGGAGTCCTGCTCTTCGAGGACACCGGTGAGCTCCTGCCGGACGGCCGGGTCATCGCCCCGCACCGTCCACTGGCCGGCCAGGCACTGAAAGTCGCCTGAGCCCGACCGGGCGGTCCACCGCGCCGCCCGGAGTACTTGAGGGGCCGGCTCGCAGCCTCGACTGCGCACCGGCCCCGACGCATGTCCGGGGTCGGTCACTCCCCGTAGCCCCTCGTGTGTGCTGCGGTCTCGCGGGTGCCGTCCCGCGCGCATTCAGAGGGCGTTCGGGGCGCGCTCGGGAGTGCGCTCTTCCCACGGTCCACCTCCTTCCGGAAGACTTCTGGAAGTTTCGTGGATCCGTCCGGTGCGCAGAGGGCCGACGGGCACCGTCGACGGAGGTGGGGAAGTGGCAGCAGGGGAGGCCGACGCCGAGACGGCGCCGCGGGCGCGGGGCAAGGTCACGATCACGGAGATCGCCCGGCAGGCCGGGGTCTCGGTGCCGACCGTGTCCCGGGTGGTGAACGGCCGGTCCGACGTCTCGCCACGCACCCGGGCCCGGGTCGAGGACCTGCTGCAACGGCACGGCTACCGCAAGCGCCCCGCCGCCCCCGGCACCCGGGCCGCCCTGCTCGACCTCGTCTTCAACGACCTCGACAGCCCGTGGGCCGTGGAGATCATCCGGGGCGTCGAGGAGGTCGCCCACGCGGCCGGGGTGGGCACCGTGGTGTCCGCGATCCACGGCCGCACCGGCGACGCCCGGGAGTGGCTGCGCAATCTGCGGGCCCGCGCCTCCGACGGCGTCATCCTGGTCACCTCGGCGCTGGAGCCGGTGCTGCACGAGGAACTGCGCATCCTCGGCGTCCCGCTGGTGGTCGTCGACCCGGCGGGCTCCCCCGCTCTCGACGTGCCGACCGTCGGCGCGGCCAACTGGTCGGGCGGTATGGCGGCCACCGAGCACCTGCTGTCGCTGGGGCACCGCAGGATCGGCCTGATCGCAGGGCCGCCCCGGCTGCTGTGCTCCCGGGCCCGCTTCGACGGCTACCGCGCGGCGCTGGAGGGAGCGGGCCTCGCGGTGGACGACTCCCTCGTCGTCCCCGGCGACTTCCATCCGGAGTCCGGGTTCACCGGCTGCAACGCCCTGCTGGAGCTGCCCGAGCCGCCGAGCGCGGTGTTCGCGGCCAGCGACCAGATGGCCCTCGGCGCGATCGAGGCGCTGCGGCGGCGGGGGCTCAGGGTGCCGGAGGACATGAGTGTGGTCGGTTTCGACGATCTTCCGGAAGTCCGCTGGTCGGCTCCGCCGCTGACCACCGTGCGCCAGCCGCTCGCCGACATGGGCAAGCTGGCTGTCCGCACGGTGCTGCGGATGACCCGCGACGAGCAGCCGGATTCCCCGAGGGTGGAGCTCGGCACCGAGCTGGTGGTCAGGGCCAGCACGGCACCGATGACCGGGGCGTAGTCGTGGACGTCCCCGGGCACCCCCCCTCGCGGGCGCCCGGGAACGGGTTCCTGAGCCGGCGGTCGCCCTACTTCAGCGCCTCCCGGATCGCGAAGTACGCGGGCTTCGGCGCCAGTTGCTCGTCCCACGGGAGCGCCGCGCCCTGGCCCTCGAAGAACGCCGGGATCCACGAGTATCTGTCCGTGTAGTCCCACAGCGTGATGCCGACGCAGCGGCGCACCGCGAGGCAGGCCTCGGTCATGTCCCGGTACCACTCGGCCTGCGTGGCCAGTTTCGCCTCGTCGGCGGGCACGTACATGCGGATGTCGACCTCGGTGAGCGCGGTGTCCAGTCGGAGCCGTGAGAAGCGGCGGAGGTTGTCCTCCAGGGTGGTCGGATACCCGTACTGGAGGGCCAGGTGCGCCTGGAGACCGATGCCGTCGAGCGGGACGCCCTGGGCCTGGAGTTCCTGGGCCAGCTTGTAGTAGGCGTCGCTCTTCGGGCCGATCGCCTCGATGTTGTAGTCGTTGAGGTAGAGCTTGGCCTTCGGGTCGGCCTGGTGGGCCCAGCGCAGGGCGTCGGCGATGTAGCCGGGGCCGAGCGTGTTGTAGAAGACGGTCTCGCGGTAGGTGCCGTCCTCGTTGAACGCCTCGTTGACCACGTCCCAGGCGTAGATCTTGCCCCGGTAGTGTCGGACCTCCGCCTGGATGTGCTTCTTCAGTACGGCCCTCAGCTCGGGCGCCGTCCAGGTGCGGCCGGTGAGCCAGCCGGGCAGCTGGCTGTGCCAGACCAGGGTGTGGCCGCGCACCCGCTGGTGGTTGGCGCGGGCGAGGTTCACGATCTCGTCGCCCTTGGACCAGTCGAAGACGCCCTGCTGGGGTTCGGTGGCGTACCACTTCATTCCGTTGCCGGGCGTGATCATGTCGAACTCGCTACCGAGGAGCGCCTTGTACGGCTCGTCGGTGAGCTCGGGGTTGTCGGTGGCACTGCCGAAGTAGCGGCCGTGGCGCTGGGCGAGGTCGGTGAGGGTGGGCTGCTTGCCGTGCTGTTCGCCGGCCTGGGCCGCCGGGCCGGTCGCGGCACCCGCGGCGACCAGGACGGCCGCGAGGGCGCCGGCGAGTCTGAGTCGGGTGCGGGAGCGAGTGGTCGTACTGCGCATGGTGCGACTCCTCACGTGCGGATGGGGTGCCCCTGCTTGAGCGAAGTCCGGGGGCGGGGAGGGTGAGTTGTACGGCCGCGGGTGCCGGTCATCCCTTCGTGGCGCCCGCGGCGAGGCCGCCGACCAACTGGCGCTCGGCGACCGAGTAGAAGGCGAGGGCGGGGACCATGGCGAGCACCAGGTAGGCGAAGACCTTGGCGTACTCCGCGGAGTACTGACCCTGGAACTGCTGCACACCGATCGGGATGGTCCACCAGGTGGGGTCGGTGAACACCAGCAGCGGCAGGAGGAAGTTGTTCCAGCTGGCGACCACGGCGAGGACCGAGACGGTGCCGAGCGCGGGCCGGGCCATGGGCAGCAGGATTCGCCAGAAGAACCCGAACGGGCCGCACCCGTCGAGCGTGGCCGCCTCCTCCAGCTCGCCGGGGATCTGCCGGAAGAACCCGCGCAGGATGATGATCGTCATCGGCAGTCCGAACGCGGCCTGCGGCAGGATCACGCCCAGCGGGTTGTCCAGCAGGCCCAGCGAGCGCAGCAGCAGGAACAGCGGCAGGGCCGCCACCGCGAAGGGGAACATCAGCCCCATCGTGAACAGCGTGAACAGCAACTCCCGGCCGCGGAAGGCGAACCGGGCGAAGGAGAACGCGGCGAGCGCGGATGCCGCGACGACGATGACGGTCGTCCCGATCGCGATGAGCGTGCTGCTGCCGATCAGCTGCCAGAACGAGCCCGAGCCGAGGATGCCGGTGTAGTTGGAGGTCACCCACGGGTCGGGCAGCCCGATCGGGTTGCGGGAGAGCTGGTCGGTGGACTTGAAGCCGGAGACGATCGCGTAGAGCAGGGGTACGGCCATCACCGCGCCGACCGTGACGAGGACGACGTGGACCGGGAGCGTCTTCCCGCGGGACGTCCTCGTGAGCGCCTTCCGCGGCGGCGAATTCCGTGTCGGCGTCTTCTGGGTGAGGGTCACTTCCCGCCTCCTCGCATGGTCGTGGTGGCCCCTTCGAGGTCGCGGCGGAGCACGAACCGCTGGTAGGCGAGGGCGAAGACGAGGCTGATGCCGAACATGACCACGCTGATCGCTCCGGCGTAGCCGACCTGGTAGCGCTTGAAGCCGTACTGGAACATGGTCACGGCCATGGTCTCGGAGTGGTGGTCGGGGCCGCCCTGCGTGATCACCCACACCAGGTCGAAGAGCTGGATCGAGCCGATGACGGACAGGAACACGCTGATACGCAGGGTCGGTGCGAGCAGCGGCAGGGTGACGTTGCGGAAGCGCTGCCAGGCACTCGCGCCGTCGATGAGTGCCGCCTCGGTCAACTCGGCCGGGATGGACTGCAGTCCGGCCAGGTAGAGCATCATGTGGAAGCCGAAGAACTTCCAGGTCATGACGAGGAAGAGGGTCGCCATCACGGTGGAGGGGTCGGCGAACCAGGTGCTGCCGAGCCCTTCCAGGCCCACGCCGCCCAGGACCTGGTCGGCGAGACCCTCGTCCGGGGCGAAGATCATGCTGAACAGCACCCCGGTGATGGCCTCGGACAGGATGTACGGCGCGAAGAACAGCATCCGGTAGACCGCCCGGCCCCGCATCCGCTGGTTCAGCAACACCGCCATGCCGAGCGCGAACGGCAGCTGGAGGGCCAGCGACAGCAGGATCAGGACCAGACAGCGCCACAGGTCGCCCAGGAACACCGGGTCGTCGAAGAGCCGGTCGAAGTTGTCGAGGCCGACGTAGTCGGAGGGCATGCCGAAGCCGCCCCACCGGAAGAAGGCCGCGTACAGGGCGAACAGCATCGGCAGCAGCACGAGCCCGATGAACAGCACCAGGGCGGGCAGTTGGAAGGCCGTCGCGGTGAGCCAGTGCAGCACGCGCCGCCGGGCCAGCCCCCGGGCCGCGCCCGCCGACGGGGGCGGGAGATCGACGTCGGGGCCGGTCCGCTTGTCCGGAAGGAACGTGGAGGTCATCGCCGGCTACTGCTCTTCCTTCGTGGCCTGCGTGATCGACTGGGCGACCTGCTCGGGGGACTTGGAGCCGGCGATGAGCGCGCCCACGCTGTCGTTGACCTCCTGGCCGACGGCGGGGGCGTATGCCTGGTCGAGGTAGAGCTGGAAGCCGGTGGCGCCGTTCAACTGCGCTTGTACGGCCTTGAAGTTGGGGTCGGTGATGGCGCTCTCGGCCCCTGGGACCACCGGCAGCACATTGGTCTTCTTGACCAGTTCCAGGTCGGTCGCCTCGGAGGCGAAGAACTTCAGGAAGTCGACGGCCGCCTGCGGGGCGCCCCTGCGCAGCGCGTGCCCGCCGCCCCCGCCGAACACCTCGGTGATGGCGCCCTTGCCGCCCTCCACGGCGGGGAAGGGGAAGAAGCCGAGGTCGTCCCCGAGGCCCTTGCCCGCGTCGGCCTGCACCGCGGGGGCCCACTGACCCATGAGTTCCATCGCCGCCTTGCCGTTGCCGACGGCCGCGGCCTGGCCGGTGGGGCTGGAGTAGGCGGCGTTGAGGAACCCCTTCTGGAAGGGCTGGAGGTCCACGAGTTCCTTGAGGTGCTCGCCCGCCGCGACGAACTCGGCTCCGGTGAAGTCCTTGTCGTCGTAGGCCTTCTGCAGGGCGTCCGCACCGGCCGTGCGCATGGCGAGGTACGCCCAGTAGTACATGCCGGGCCACTTCTCCTTGCCCGCGAGACCGATGGGGGTGATGCCCTTGGTCTTGAGCTTGCCCACGGCTTCGAGGAAGTCGCTCCAGGTGGTCGGAGGCGTGCTGACCCCGGCCTGCTTGAACAGGGCCTTGTTGTACCAGAAGCCGATCATGCCGATGTCGAACGGAATGCCGTACACCTTGTCGTCGAGCAGGTACGGCGCCTTCGCGGCCTTCAGCAGGGCGTCGGCCCACGGCTTGGTCCGGTCGGTGAGGTCCTCGACCAGCCCGGCGTCGGCCTGCTGCTTCAGGACACCTCCGCCCCAGGTGTGGAAGATGTCGGGCAGCTTCCCGGAAGCGGTCAGCGCCGTCATCTTCGACTTGTAGGCGTCGTTCTCCAACTGGACGATCTTTATCTTGACCTTGGGGTTCTGCGCCTCGAACTTCTTTGCCAGAGACGCCCAGACGCCCTTCGCCGGTTCAATCGTGGAGATGTTCCACCACTCGATGGTGGTCGTCCCGGACGACCCTCCGTCCGAGTCGCCGCCACAGCCGCTCAGTGCCGTCATGCTCAGGCCGGCCGCGGCGGAGGCCGCCAGGAAGCCGCGGCGGGACAGTGCCGGGTCGCCCATCATGCGCTCCTTGGGGTACGGGAGGGCGCATCCACGCCCGTCCGTTGGACCGAAAGTTTCGGAGATAATCCAGAAAGGTTCGTCGTTGCCGCACCCTAGAGACAGCGGCCAAACGGTGGCAACCCCTTGTACGCGGGGAATCTCGGGGGAGGTCCCCGTCAACTCGTTCCGGAAAGCCGCCGGTTCACGAGTCGGAGGGCGTGTAGGCGAACCAGTCGAAGGCCACGCTGCCCTCGGTGACGTACATCCCGATCACCCGCCCGGTGAAGCCGCCGGCGACCTGGGTGGAGAGATAGCGCCCGTCGAGTTCGGCCAACGGCCCGGGGCTCTCGGGCTCGTCGTCGGGCTCGTCGTCGGCCTTGTGGTCCGCCTCGACCTCGACCGAGAAGGAAACCGTGTCGGGGCCGCCGGCCCGGATGCCGGGGGCTGGTTCGCGTGCGCTCGTGGAGAGGGGGGTCACGAGGGACGCCGTGCGGATCTCCACGACGAGCGTGACCGGCCCCGGCGGGACCGGCCGCCGGGCGACGCGCTGTCGAACAGGTCCGATACGGGCGATGACGCTCGCCTCTCCCCCGGCGACTTCGAGGTCGTAGTGGTGGGCCTCGTCGATACGGACGGACAGCCCGGCGCGACCCGCTCCGGGGTCCAGGCGGGCCGCGACCCGGCAGTCGGGGTGCTGCTGCCGGCGCCCCACGAGGGTGTGGGCCGGCCGGTCGAGGCTGTCCCCCGTGGCGTGCAGGGTCAGCCGTCCCGGCCGTTCGTCCAGCGACCAGGAAGTCTCGGGCCTGCGGCGCGGGGAGATCCAGTGCGGCGCGAGGTCCGAGGCGTCGAAGTCGTCCCGCTCCGGCGGGAGTTCGACGGGATGCCAGGCCGCCGGTGCCGGATGCCGCTCGCGCACCGGGCCGACCCGCGGCCAGCCGTCCGCCCACTCCACAGGGGTCAGGAAGGTCTCCCGGCCGAGCACGTGGAAGGAGGGGAAGAAGCCGCGGGGCCGGGTGCCCAGAAGCAGCATCCACCAGGTTCCGTCGGGCGCCTGGACCAGATCGGCGTGACCGGTGCACTGGACGGGCAGGTCGGTGCCGCGATGGGAGAGGAGCGGGTTGCCGGGGGCCGGTTCGTAGGGGCCGCGCGGGGAGCGGGCGCGGGCGATCGAGACGCTGTGGCCGTGTGCGGTACCGCCCTCGGCGAGCATCAGGTACCACCAGTCGCCGATGCGGTAGAGGTGCGGCGCCTCGGGGTGCTGCATACCGGTCCCGGACCATACCGGGAGCGGCCCCTCCAGCACGGTGCCCGTCGCGGGGTCGATGCGTGCCACCCGTACTCCGGAGACGGCGCACCAACAGGAGCCGTCGTCGTCCCAGGCCAGGTCGGGGTCGATCCCCTCCAGGTCGATCCAGACCGGGTCGGACCAGGGGCCTTCGGGCCGCTCGCTGGTGACGAGGAAGTTGCCGCCACCGGAGACATTGGTCGTGATCATGTAGAAGCGGCCGTCGTGGTACCGGATCGTCGGGGCGTAGATCCCCGCGGAGGCCACCGTGTGGTCGGGCAGCGTCAACTGCCCGGGCCGGTCCAGGACGTTGCCGATCTGCCGCCAGTGCACGAGGTCACGGCTGTGGAAGAGGGGGACGCCCGGGAAGTACTCGAAGCTTGAGCAGACGACGTAGTAGTCCTCGCCCACCCGGCACACACTGGGGTCGGGATGGAAGCCACCGAGTACCGGATTGTCGTACGTCCGCATGCGCGTCAGTCCCTTCGAGCGTCGCGATGGAGCGAAACTTTCGGATGATCTGGCGAACGTTACGGAGCAGCACTGTAGGTGGCCTCGACGACCGGGGCAAGACGTGGCGAGGGGCACGCCGGGACGGGATCGGCTGAGCCCGGACAAGATCAAACCCTGACGCCCGCCCCGTCAGTCTTAACGGAAGCTTGACGCCCTCGGCACCCCCATCCTTGGGCCCGGGTGTCACTCTCTGCTTACGCTTGTCCCGCCGTACACGTGATGGCCGGATCCACACGTTGAGCCGCACCTCAGGAGCACCCTCAATGGCCACCACCGAACACCCTCCTTCCAGTCGTCTGCGCACCTGGATGCTGGAGGGGCTGTCCGACATGGGAAAGGACGGCGGCCACCAGGGACCCCACGCCGTACCGGAACCCGCGCACAAGGGCCAGCGCTGGTGGCGGGTGATGTGTCTGACCGGTGTCGACTACTTCTCCACTCTCGGTTACCAGCCAGGTATCGCGGCCCTCGCGGCCGGCCTGCTGTCACCGGTAGCGACCATCGTGCTGGTGATCGTCACCCTCGCCGGCGCACTGCCCGTGTACCGGCGAGTGGCCGAGGAGAGCCCGCGCGGCGAGGGCTCGATCGCGATGCTGGAGCGGCTGCTGTCCTTCTGGAAGGGCAAGCTGTTCGTCCTGACCCTGCTCGGCTTCGCCGCCACCGACTTCCTGATCACCATCACCCTCTCCGCGGCGGACGCCTCGACCCACCTGATCGAGAACCCGCACCTGACGAGCACCCTGCACGACCAGAAGATGCTGATCACCCTCGTGCTCGTGGCGCTGCTCGGCGCGGTGTTCCTCAAGGGCTTCCTGGAGGCGATCGGTGTCGCGGTCGCCCTCGTCGGCGTCTACCTCGTGCTGAACCTCGTCGTCGTGTTCGTCGGTCTGTGGCACGTGATCACCGCGGGCCATGTCGTCGCCGACTGGTCCAGCGCCCTGACCGCCGAGCACGGCAACGTCTTCGCCATGGTCGGCGTGGCCCTGCTCGTCTTCCCCAAACTCGCCCTCGGCCTCTCCGGTTTCGAGACCGGCGTCGCCGTCATGCCGCACGTCCAGGGCGACCCGGACGACACCGACGAACGGCCGACCGGACGCATCCGGGACACGAAGAAGCTGCTCACCGTCGCCGCCCTGATCATGAGCGGCTTCCTGATCGCCACCAGTTTCATCACCACCCTGCTGATCCCGGAGAAGGAGTTCGAGCCCGGCGGCGAGGCCAACGGACGCGCGCTGGCCTTCCTCGCGCACGACTACCTGGGCAACGCCTTCGGCACGGTCTACGACGTCTCGACCATCGCCATCCTCTGGTTCGCCGGCGCCTCCGCGATGGCCGGACTGCTCAACCTGATGCCCCGCTATCTGCCCCGCTACGGCATGGCTCCGCACTGGGCCCGCGCGGTGCGCCCCATGGTCATCGTCTTCACCCTGATCGCGTTCCTGGTCACTTGGATCTTCGACGCGGACGTCGACGCGCAGGGCGGCGCCTACGCCACCGGTGTGCTGGTCCTGATCAGCTCCGCCGCGATCGCGGTGACCATCGCCGCACGCAAGGCCGGCCAGCGGCACTGGACCGTCGCCTTCGCGGTGATCTCGGCGATCTTCCTCTACACGACCGTCATGAACGTCATCGAGCGCCCCGACGGCGTGAAGATCGGCGCCTGCTTCATCGCCGGCATCATCCTGGTCTCCCTGCTGTCCCGGCTGGCCCGTGCCTTCGAGCTCCGCGTGACCAGCGTGACGCTCGACGACATGGCGGAACGTTTCATCCGCGACATGGCAAGCCGCAAGATACGGTTCATCGCCAACGAGCCGGACCAGCGGGACAAGGCCGAGTACCGCGACAAGATCGAGCAGATCCAGCAGGACAACGACACCCCCGGGGAGGACTTCGTCTTCGTCGAGGTCACGGTCGTCGACCCGTCCGAGTTCGAGGCCGGCCTGACGGTACACGGCGAGGTCCTGCACAACCGCTACCGCGTCCTGACCCTGGAGTCCTCCTCCATTCCGAACGCCCTGGCCGCCCTGCTCCTCCATGTGCGCGACTCGACCAGGTGCACCCCGCACATCTACTTCGAGTGGACCGAGGGCAACCCCTTCGCCAACTTCCTGCGCTTCTTCCTCTTCGGTCAGGGCGAGGTCGCCCCGGTCACCCGAGAGGTTCTCCGCGAGGCCGAACCGGACCGTGCGCGACGACCACGGGTCCATACCGGCTGAAGCGCGGGTCGCATCACGGGCCGAAGCGCGGAGGTCGACCCACGGGACCGACCTCGACTTCTGCACGGGCTCCAGGCCCAGGAACCCGTGGCTCCGCTACCTCCCGAACCTCCGCGGCGGACGCACCACGACCTGCCCGAAACTCAGCTCACCGGCCACCTCCACACGCAACACCACAGGTGTCTCCGGCACAGCCGACCGCGACGCCTTGATCTTGGCGTAGTTGGTCACCAGGGCGTCCGTGTCCACGACGACGCCCGGCCGCGTGAGCAGCTTCAGGGAGCCGCCACGGATGTCGAGGTCGAGGCGCAGTGTGTCGTATGTGATCACGGCCTGGGTGAAGTCGAGTATCACCTCGCCCCACGCGGAACGGATCTCCATCCGCCGCGGCACCACCCAGCCCTCACCGCGCCGCGTCGAGGCACCCTCCTGTTCGATCCGCACGACGTCCTTGACCTCGGCCGCGCCCCAACTCGCGGTCGCCGTCGGCAGATCCGCCGTGAGAACGGCCAGCTCTCCCATCGTGCGCGCGGTCAGCGCGGCACCCACCCGCTCATCGAGTTCCTCCGCGGTCAGCCGCCCGTCCCCCGCAGCGACCCGCAGCACGTCCACGACCTGGTCCCGGTCCGCGTGCGAAGCCCTCAGCCCGAGCTCCGTGCCGACACCAGGCAGTCCGCTGACATGAGATGACCCATCAGCCATGCGCCTCATCCCCTCCGTCGTCACACTAAAGCTATATCGCGTTATACCCAACGGCCAACCCCCCGCCCGCGGTTCCCCGTCGGCGCCCTATCGTGACCGGCATGCAGTCCTACACGATCGGCCAGGCAGCGCGGCTGCTCGGCGTGAGCCCTGACACCGCGCGACGCTGGGCCGACGCCGGCCGGGTGGCCACCCACCGCGACGACAGCGGGAAACGGCTCGTCGACGGGCGGGACCTGGCCGCCTTCTCGGTGGAACTCGCCAAGACCGGCAGCAGCGAGGAGGACACGCCGTACACCTCCGCCCGCAACGCCTTCCCCGGCATCGTCACCGCGATCAAGCTCGGCGATGTCGCCGCCCAGGTCGAGATCCAGGCCGGCCCGCACCGACTCGTCTCCCTCCTGACCCGCGAGGCGGTCGAGGAACTCGGTCTGGAGGTCGGCATGGAGGCCACGGCTCGCGTGAAGTCGACGAACGTGCACATCGACCGCGTCTGAAACACCGGGTCCACGGATCACGTGAACACCGGACGGCGGATTCCGTAGAAACGCACCTGCGTACCCTCACCCTCACTTACGCCAGCTCATGCGACGCACCAGGAGACTTATCCCTCGCATATGCGGAAGTATGATCGGCGCATCGGAAGGGTCCGACGGGCTCTTCTCCAGGCAGACCGAGGGAGTGGACCCGTGATGACCCGTTCCGTGCGCCGGACCCGCCGTACGCTGCAGTTGGCCGGCGCGGGAGTCGCCGCGCTGCTGACGCTGTCCGCCTGCGCCTCGTCCGACTCGGACTCGGGCGCCGCGGGCTCCGACTCCTCGGCGTCCGAGTCGGCGAAGCTGTCCGGCGACGTGACCGTCTTCGCCGCCGCCTCACTCAAGGAGAGTTTCACGACGCTGGGCCGGGACTTCGAGAAGGATCACCCCGGCACGAAGATCACCTTCAACTTCGGCGGCAGCGACACCCTCGCCGCGAGCATCACCAGCGGCGCACCGGCCGACGTCTTCGCCTCCGCCAGCCCCAAGACGATGGCCGTCGTCACCGACGCCAAGGACGCCGCCGGCACCCCGAGCACCTTTGTCCGCAACCAGTTGGAGATCGCCATCCTGCCGGGCAACCCCGACAAGATCGCCACCCTGAAGGACCTCACCAACACGAAACTGAAGGTCGTCCTGTGCGACAAGGAGGTGCCGTGCGGCGCCGCCGCCCAGAAAGCACTGGACGCCGGCAAGCTGAAGGTCACCCCGGTCTCCTACGAGCAGGACGTCAAGGCCGCTCTGACCAAGGTCGAGCTGAAGGAGGCCGACGCCGCCGTCGTCTACAAGACCGACGTGCACGCGGCCGGTGACAAGGTGCAGGGTGTGGACTTCCCCGAGTCGGCCGACGCCATCAACGACTACCCGATCGCCCTCCTCAAGAACGCCCAGAACCCCGAAACGGCGAAGGCGTTCATCGAGCTGGTCAACTCCGCCGAAGGCCAGAAGGTCCTGACCGGGGCCGGGTTCCTCAAGCCGTGACCGGCCCGGACCAGGCGACGCCCGACCCCACCGGACCCGGCGGGGCCACCCCCGGGTCCGGGTCCGGCAGGACCACCTCCCGTCCCACCGGACCCGGCAAGGTCCCGCCCGCCCTCGCCGGGCCCGCCCCCGTGGCCGTCACTCTGCGGGGCGGCCCACGGCGTCGAGGGGCCGGCCGGGCCGGAAGGGGTCACGACGCACCCCGGCGTCATCGAGGGGGCCGCGGCGTCCCGCTGCCTCTCCTCCTCCCCGCCCTGGCGGGTCTGGCGTTCCTGCTCCTCCCCCTCATCGCCCTGCTGGTACGTGCCCCGTGGCACAGCCTCCCCGAGCAGCTGACCAGCGCCGAGGTCTGGCAGGCCCTGCGCCTGTCACTGGTGTGCGCCACGGCGGCGACCGCCCTGAGCCTGGTCATCGGCGTCCCGCTGGCCTGGCTGCTGGCGCGCACCGACTTCCCCGGCCGCGGTCTGGTCCGTGCCCTGGTCACCCTGCCCCTCGTCCTTCCCCCGGTGGTCGGCGGTGTGGCCCTGCTGCTCGCCCTCGGCCGCAACGGAGTGGTGGGCCAGTGGCTGGACTCCTGGTTCGGCATCACGCTCCCGTTCACCACCGCGGGCGTCGTCCTCGCGGAGACGTTCGTGGCGATGCCGTTCCTCGTCATCAGCGTCGAGGGCACCCTGCGCGCCGCCGACCCGCGCTACGAGGAGGCGGCCACCACCCTGGGCGCCTCCCGCTTCACCGCGTTCCGCCGGGTCACGCTCCCGCTGATCGCGCCGGGCATCGCGGCGGGCTCCGTCCTGGCCTGGGCGCGGGCGCTGGGCGAGTTCGGGGCGACGATCACCTTCGCCGGCAACTTCCCGGGCCGTACCCAGACCATGCCGCTCGCGGTCTACCTGGCCCTGCAGAACGACCCGGCGGCCGCGATCGCCCTCAGCCTGGTCCTGCTGGCCGTCTCCATCGCCGTACTGGCGGGCCTGCGGGACCGCTGGATGACCACCTCCTGAGCCGCTGCCGAACGCCCCTGCCGGCGGCCGCCGAGGCACAACCGAACAACCCCGACACCCGCCACCCCAAGCCACCACCCCCGAGCCACACCCGCCACCCCGACACCCCGACACCCCGACACCCCGCGACAGCGAGACGCACACCCGCAGCTCAAAGCCCCACCGCCCCCGGCATCACCCCACACGCTTCCCAGACCGAGCTGGACGCCCCTCATGACCGACGCCACCTCAGCCGACCCCGTCACCGAGGACGTACGCGACACGGGCCTCGACTCCCGTCTCGTCGTCGAACGCGGCACGTTCCGACTGGACGTCTCCCTTACCGCCGCCCCGGGTGACGTCGTCGCGCTGCTCGGTCCGAACGGCGCCGGCAAGACCACCGCCCTGCGCGCGCTCGCCGGTCTCGTCCCTCTCACGGGCGGCCATCTGCGCCTCGACGGCGCCGCGATGGACCGTACGCCGCCCGAGTCCCGCCCTGTCGGCGTGGTCTTCCAGGACTACCTGCTCTTCCCGCACCTGTCCGCCCTCGACAACGTGGCCTTCGGCCCGCGCTGTCACGGCGCCACCAAAGCGGAGGCCCGCGCGGAGGCCGCCGAGTGGCTGGACCGCATGGGCCTCGCCGAACACGCCTCCGCCAAGCCCCGCAAGCTCTCCGGCGGTCAGGCCCAGCGCGTCGCCGTCGCCCGCGCCCTGGCCACCCACCCCCGCCTGCTCCTCCTCGACGAGCCCCTCGCCGCCCTGGACGCCCGTACCCGCCTGGAGGTCCGCGCCCAACTCCGCCGTCACCTGGCCGAGTTCGAGGCCGTCGCCGTACTGGTCACACACGACCCGCTGGACGCCATGGTGCTGGCCGACCGACTCGTCGTCGTCGAACACGGCGGGGTCGTCCAGGAGGGCACTCCCGCCGACATCGCCCGCCGTCCCCGTACGGACTACATCGCGCAACTGGTCGGCCTGAACCTCTACAAGGGGCAGGCCGAAGGCCACACCGTCCGTCTCGACGCCGGCTCCGCCCTCACCACCACCGAAGACCTCGCCGGCCCGGTGTTCGTCGCGTTCCCGCCCGGCGCCGTCACCCTCTACCGGGACAAGCCCACGGGCTCCAGCGCCCGCAACCTCTGGCGCTGCGAAGTGGCCGGCCTGGAGACCCACGGCGACCAGATCCGCGCGGACCTCACCGGTGAACTCCCCCTCACCGCCGACCTCACCACGGTCGCCGCAGCCGAACTCGACCTGCACCCCGGCGCTCCGGTCTGGGCGACGGTCAAAGCGGCGCAGACACACGCATACCCGGCATAAGACTTTCAGGCGGCTACGGTGGGATTCCCGGACCCCCGCACCCCACGCCACCCCACCCCCAGTGAGGCCTCCCCATGAGCCTGAGCATCCGCAATCAGCTCTCCGGCACCGTCACCGCCATCACGCCGGGAGAGGTGATGGCAACGGTCAAGGTCCGCCTGACCGGCGGCCAGGACCTCACCTCCGCGATCACCCTGGAAGCCGCCGAGGACCTGGGCCTCGCCGCGGGAACGGCCGTACGCGCCCTGGTGAAGTCGACGGAGGTTTCCCTGGCCACCGCACCGGTCGACGGCCTGTCCATCCGCAACCAACTGCCCGGCACGGTCCGCGACATCGCGACCGGCGGCGCCATGGCCGCCGTCAGGATCACCGTCGAGGGCGCCGACCTGACCGCGGTGATCACCAGGGACGCCGTCACGGACCTCGGCCTCACGACCGGCATCCCGGTCGTCGCCCTGATCAAGTCGACCGAGGTCTCCCTGGCGACCGCGTGACACCACCGTGTCGCACCGCACGCCCCGTGACACAGAAGGGCTCCTGACACAGAAGGGCTCCTGACACGGAAGGGCTCTGCCCGGTGTGCGACCGGACGGAGCCCTTCCGTCTACGACAGGTCAGTCCTCGTACGCGTCCAGCGGCGGGCAGGAGCAGACCAGGTTCCGGTCGCCGAAAGCCTGGTCGATGCGGCGTACCGGCGGCCAGTACTTGTCCGCCACCGACACACCGGCCGGGAAGACGGCCTCCTCACGCGTGTACGCGTGCTCCCACTCCCCGCCGAGCGTGCCCGCGGTGTGCGGCGCGTTCCGCAGCGGGTTGTCGTCCACGGGCCACTCGCCCGAGCCGACCTTCTCGATCTCCGCACGAATGGCGATCATCGCCGCGCAGAACCGGTCGAGTTCGATCAGGTCCTCGGACTCGGTCGGCTCGATCATCAGCGTCCCGGCCACCGGGAAGGACATCGTCGGTGCGTGGAACCCGTAGTCGATGAGCCGCTTGGCGACGTCGTCGACGCTCACACCGGTCGCCTTGGTCAGGGGCCGCAGGTCGATGATGCACTCGTGCGCGACCAGCCCGCCCGGGCCGGTGTAGAGCACCGGGAAGTGCGGTTCCAGCCGCTTGGCGATGTAGTTCGCGGAGAGCACCGCCACCTGCGTGGCCCGCTTGAGTCCTTCCCCGCCCATGAGCCGCACATACGCCCACGAGATCGGCAGGATCCCGGCGGAGCCCCAGGGCGCGGCGGAGATCGGCCCGACTCCGGTCTCCGGCCCGGCCGCGGGCTGCAGCGGGTGGTTCGGCAGATACGGCGCCAGGTGCGCGCGCACACCCACCGGGCCGACGCCCGGACCGCCGCCGCCGTGCGGGATACAGAAGGTCTTGTGCAGGTTCAGGTGCGAGACGTCCCCGCCGAAGTGCCCCGGCTTGGCCAGCCCCACCAGGGCGTTGAGGTTGGCACCGTCGACATACACCTGGCCGCCGGCCTCGTGCACCTGCGCGCAGATGTCCGCGACATGCTCCTCGAACACACCGTGCGTGGAGGGGTACGTGATCATCAGCACCGCCAGCTCGTCCCGGTGCTGCTCGATCTTCGCCCGCAGGTCCTCGACGTCGATCTCGCCGTCCTCGGCGGTCTTCACGACGACGACCTTCATCCCGGCCATCACGGCACTGGCGGCGTTGGTGCCGTGCGCCGACGACGGAATCAGACACACCGTCCGCTGCTCGTCCCCGTTGGCCCGGTGATATCCGCGTACGGCGAGCAGCCCCGCCAGCTCGCCCTGCGAACCGGCGTTGGGCTGCAGCGACACCTTGTCGTACCCGGTGACCTCGGCGAGACGCTCCTCCAGCTCACGGATGAGCGTGAGGTAGCCCTGGGCCTGCTCGGCGGGCGCGAAGGGGTGGAGCTGTCCGAACTCGGGCCAGGTGACCGGCTCCATCTCGGTGGTCGCGTTGAGCTTCATGGTGCAGGAGCCCAGCGGGATCATGCCGCGGTCGAGGGCGTAGTCGCGGTCTGCGAGCCGACGCAGGTAGCGCAGCATCGCGGTCTCGGAGCGGTACTGGTGGAAGACGGGGTGCGTGAGGTAGTCGTCGGTGCGCAGCAGCGCGGTGGGAAGGGAGTCCTCGGTGGCGGCGTCGAGTGCCTCGATGTCCCCCTCTACCCCGAACGCGGCCCACACGGCGGCCAGTTGGGCCCGCGCGGTGGTCTCGTCGCACGCGATCGACACCAGGTCGGTGTCCACGAGCCACAGGTTGACGCCGTTCTCGCGCGCGGCCGCGACGACCTCGGCGGCCCGTGCGGGCACCCGGGCGGTCAGCGTGTCGAAGTAGGAACCGTGCACGACCTCGACCCCGCCGGCCGTCAGGCCCGCGGCGAGGATCGTGGCGTATCGATGGGTGCGCCGCGCGATGCCCTTGAGACCCTCGGGCCCGTGGTAGACGGCGTACATGCCGGCCATCACGGCGAGCAGCACCTGCGCGGTGCAGATGTTGCTGGTCGCCTTCTCGCGCCGGATGTGCTGCTCACGCGTCTGCAGGGCCAGCCGGTAGGCCTTGTTCCCGTCGGCGTCGACGGACACTCCCACCAGCCGCCCGGGCAGGCTGCGCGCGAACTTCTCGCGCACCGCCATGTATCCGGCGTGCGGCCCGCCGAAGCCCATCGGCACCCCGAACCTCTGGGTCGTCCCGACGGCGATGTCCGCACCGAGCTCAGCCGGGGACTTCAGCAGCGTCAGCGCCAGCAGGTCGGCGGCGACCGTCACGAGCGCGCCGAGTTCGTGGGCCTGCTCGATGAGCGGCTCGATGTCGCGTACGGCACCGGAGGCGCCCGGGTACTGGATCAGCACGCCGTTGATCTCACGCCCGGCGATCTCGGCCGGAATGCCGTCACCGAGGTCCGCGACGACGACCTCGACGCCGGTCGGCTCGGCCCGCGTCCGGATCACGGCGACGGTCTGCGGCAGTGTGTCCGCGTCGACCAGGAAGAGACCCTTCTTGTTCCTGCCCATGCGCCGCGACAGTGCCAGCGCCTCGGCCGCCGCGGTGCCCTCGTCGAGCAGCGAGGCACCGGAGGTCGGCAGCCCGGTGAGCTCGGCGACCATGGTCTGGAAGTTCAGTAGCGCCTCCAGGCGCCCCTGGGAGATCTCGGGCTGGTAGGGCGTGTAGGCCGTGTACCAGGCCGGATTCTCCATCACGTTGCGCAGGATGACGGGCGGCGTGAAGGTCCCGTAGTACCCGAGGCCGACCATGGAGTCGAGAACCTGGTTCCGGTCGGCCAGCGAACGCAGCTCGGCCAGCACCTCGGCCTCGGTACGCGCGCCCGGCAGATCGAGCGCGTCGGCGTTCTTGATCACGTCCGGCACCGCTGCGGCGGTGAGCTCGTCCAGCGAGCCGTACCCGACCTGGGCGAGCATCTTCGCCCGCGCTTCCTGGTCAGGCCCGATGTGGCGCTGTTCGAACGGAATTCCCTGCTCCAGCTCGGAAAGCGGACTGCGGTGGGCGGTCATTGCGGAGGCCTCCTGGTCTGACACGACCTTCGAGGGGCACCACGGCACGGGTACCCGAACAGCCTCCCCCTCTGTCATCTCGACCTGAGAGCTTCACCGGACCACCCGAGGGTGCCCGGCTTTCACCGTCGGTGAGAGCGGAAGCCGTCGACATCCGCCCTGCTTTCCAGAGTGACCTCGTCCATGCGGTACGGGGGCCTGAGAGATTCCGGGGAGGATTTGCTCCTTCGGCGCCTCCGGATGGTGTCCGAAGGACTCTCCCGCACAGGGTCAGCAGCCGCTTGCCAGCCTACCAGCGAGGTCAGCGCTTGAGCGTTCGAGTGGCCACCTCCCCGATTGTGCTCTTTTGTGGTGCTTACGGATGAGTTGTCACTAAATGGAGGGCCCGTGCAGACCGACATCGATCCGCGCAACCTGATCGGCCGCAAGGCGTTCGACCGCAACGGCACCAAGATCGGCACGATCGACGAGGTCTACCTCGACGACGCGACCGGCGTACCGGAGTGGGCGGCCATACGCACCGGTCTGTTCAGCAGGGACGCCTTCGTCCCCCTGGAGCCCAGCGAACTGGTCGAGGGCGCCCTGCGCGTCCCTTTCGACCGGGCCCTGATCAAGGACGCCCCCGACTTCGGCGTGGGCCGCCATCTCTCGCCCGAACAGGAACTCCAGCTGTACCACCACTACGGTCTCGACCTGTCCGCCCCGCCTCCGCTCCCGGACCACGACTTCGGCAAACTGGCGAACACGGACGAGTCCTGACACCCGCGCCGTCCGCGCACCCTGACGCCGGCGTCGCCGACCAGCCGGCCGCGCCCGCAACACGCTGAGCCCCACGCATACGGCCTCCCGCGATACACCCATCCGGCCCTGCCCCCCTCCTCGCACCTTGAGCCGCCGTGACCACCCAGACCTGGCACCACCGTCACAGCGCGCAGCCCCCGACACAGCCGCCGAGCCGACGCCACCAGGCAGCGGCCCCCGGCGCGGCAAGCCAGTCCGAGCACACGACCGCACTCACCGACCCGCACCTGGTCGGCCCGGCCCGTACTCGCCCGCTCGCCCCCTCCAGCCGACGCGCAGTCATCCACTGACCACGGACATCCGTCCGACCGTCCAGCCCAACAGCGGACAGTCCCACGACCTGGACGACACGGCTGGCCCAAGCAGTCCAGCCCGGCATCCCTCCGGTGCCGAGTGACCCGCCCCACCCCGCACTGACCCCGCACTCACCCCGGCCCGGCAACCCCGCCCACCGAAGCCTCACCGGCCTCAGAACGCTCCCGCACCAACGGCAACGGTTCCGCCGGCTCCAGTGCCGGATCCTCGATCCGGAACGTCCGCACCCGCCCCGGCTCCGAGTCGGGCGTCTCGAACCGCACGGTGACCCGCCCGAGCCCGCTTCCCTGCACCCACCCGTGCCCGTACTCGGTGTGCCGCACATCGTGTCCCGAGGGCCACCGCCGCTCGACCGGCGCCTTCGGCTCCGCTTCGGGCATGTCGTCGGCCTCCTCGACCGCACCGGCGTCCATCCGCTCCCCCGCCGCCTGCGCGAACAGATCCTCCTGCGTGTAGTCGGCCAGCCCACTGACCCCCACCCCGAGCAACCGCACACCCCCGGTCGTGTCGACGGAGTCCAGCAACCGCGCGGCCGCCTCCCGCACCACCGCCGGATCGTCCGTGGGCCCCCGCAGCGTCTCGGACCGGGTCAGCGTGGAGAAGTCGTACCGTCGCACCTTCAGCACGATGGTCCGCCCGGACAACCCCGCCTCCCGCAGCCTCCGCACACACCGGTCCGCCAGCCGCTGGACCTCCAGCCCCACCCGAACACGGTCATGGATGTCGACGTCGTACGTGTCCTCCACCGACACCGACTTCGTCTCACGCTCCGCCACCACGGGCCGCTCGTCGAGCGCCAGCGCCATCGCGTACAGCGACTGTCCATGCGCCTTGCCCAGCAGCCTCACCAGCTCGTCCTCACCCGCCTCGGCGATCTCCTCGACGGTGTGGATCCCCGCCCGCCGCAGGTGGTCCCCCGTCGCAGGGCCCACCCCTGGCAGTATCCGCACCGACATCGGCCCCAGCAGCCCCCGCTCGGTCCCAGGCTCGATCAGCACCAGCCCGTCCGGCTTGGCCTGCTCCGAGGCGATCTTCGCCAGCATCTTGGAGGCGGCGAGCCCCACCGACCCCGTCAGCCCGGTCACAGCCCGTATGTCCGCCCGCAGCTTCACCCCGGCCAGCCGCGCCGACTCCTCGTCCCAGGCCGCTCCCCCGGCCTCCAGATCCACGAACGCCTCATCCAGGCTCAGCGGCTCCACCAGCGGCGACAGCCCCCTGAGCAGCTCCATCACCTGCTCGCTGATCGACCGGTAGAACGCGAAGCGCGGCACGAGATACGCGGCGTTCGGCGCGAGCCGCCTCGCCTGGGCCATCGGCAGCGCCGAATGCACCCCGAAGACCCGTGCCTCGTACGACGCTGTGGCCACCACCCCGCGCGGCCCCAGCCCGCCCACCACGACGGCCTTCCCCCGCAGACTCGGCTTGGACGCCTGCTCCGCCGAGGCGAAGAAGGCATCCATGTCGAGATGCAGGATCGTGGGCGCGTTTCTCACATCTCCGATGCTGCCCTACGCCACTGACAATGCCCCGCCCGAAGAGCGAGGACGGCGCTCAGACCGCCCGGTTGCGGCGCCGCGCCAGCTCGTCCGCGGGGTTGTGTCCGACGAGCGTCTCGCCGGTGTCCACCCGCTCGCCGTGCAGTTGTGAGAGGGCACTCTCCACGTCCCGCCACACCACACCGACGGCGATCCCGAAGACACCCTGGCCGCCCTGGAGCAGTGCGTGGACCTCGTCGGGCGTGGTGCACTCGTAGACGGTGGCGCCGTCGCTCATCAGGGTCATGCGCTCCAGGTCGCGGAATCCACGCTCACGCAGATGCTGGACCGCGGTGCGGATGTTCTGCAGCGACACACCGGTGTCCAGGAAGCGCTTGACGATCTTCAGGATGACGACGTCCCGGAAGCTGTACAGACGCTGTGTCCCGGACCCGTAGGCGGGCCGCACGCTCGGCTCCACAAGGCCGGTGCGGGCCCAGTAGTCCAGTTGCCGGTAGGTGATGCCGGCGGCCGCGCAGGCCGTCGGACCACGGTAGCCGATCTGCTCGGACGCCATGGACGTCGTCCCTCCGCTGCTCGGCACGGCCGTCGGTCGCTGCGGAGCGTGATCGGCCGCGTTGCTGTGAAGCGGGTACGGACCGCTCGTCCCGAGACTCCATCCGGGGGCACCCCCAGCCGTACCGTCGCCGCTGCTGCTCACGCCGACCTCCGTCCTTGACCTGCCCTCTCGACGGTAGGCAGTCACCGGGGGTGCGTCAACGATCGCCACACTCGGCACGCCGAGTGATAATCACCCTAAGAGTGGTTTCCCGTGCCCCACCGCGGGGAAAGGCTAGCCGAATGCTCTCGGAGCGGGCCGCAGGACGCTCTCACGGGCCGCTGGCAAATGCCGGTATCTGAGGCGTCAACGGACGTGGACGGGCCCGGCGGGACTGCTCATCCGCCGGGCCCGTCGCCGCTCACTGGCTGCTGGTGCCGAAGTCCTCGGGCGAGATCTGGTCGAGGAACTCGCGGAACTTCTCCACCTCGTCCTCCTGCTCGTCGGGAATCGCGATACCCGCGTCGTCGAGCACTCCGTCACTGCCGTAGATCGGCGTTCCGGTGCGCAGGGCCAACGCTATGGCGTCGGACGGCCGGGCACTCACCTCGACCCCGCTGGCGAACACCAGCTCCGCGTAGAAGACACCTTCACGCAGGTCCGTGATGCGCACCTCGGTGAGCTCCTGGCCAACGGCCTCCAGCACGTCCTTGAACAGGTCGTGCGTCAGCGGTCGCGCGGGGGCCATGCCCTGCTGCGCGAAGGCAATCGCCGTAGCCTCCCCAGGCCCGATCCAGATGGGGAGGTAGCGGTCGCCTCCCACTTCGCGCAGGAGCACGATCGGTTGGTTGGAGGGCATTTCCACCCGGACACCTACGACATCGAGCTCGTTCACACAGCAACCCTAGGCCGTGCCCGGGACGTTTGGGTAGTCGGGCAGAAAACGGGTGGCCGATCCGGCCTCCGCGACACGGCCCACTTCAGGGCAGCCGCACCCCGAGAGCGATCTGCACCAGCGCCGCGTGCAGCTTCACCGTGAGTCCGGCCAGCTCCTTCGCACGGGCCTCGGCGTGCGCCCTGGTCTGCGGATTGCGATGGAGCTTCAGCGGGGCCACCACCTGGTCCACCAGTCCGGCCTCGCGGTCGGCGGCGGCCTTCATCACCCGCAGGTGCCGCGGCTCGATCCCGAACCTGCCCAGTTCGGCGACGAGCGAAGCCACGGTGACGACCTCGGCGTCGTACGCCCCGTCCGGCAACGGCGCGATGAGCCCGTACGACTCCCACTCCCGCAGCTCCTCCTCGCCGATCTCCGCGGCGGCGAGCAGCTCGGCCCGTCCGATGCGGGCCGCCGTGGGCCCCGCGGTGGCCTCAAGGACGACCTCGCCGTCCCTGTGACGTCCCAGAACCGGCAGCTGTACGGCCTCACCGCGCTCCATGGCGTCCAAGTGGTCCCGGATCACCTTGAGCGGCAGATAGTGGTCCCGCTGCATCCTCAGGACGTGTCCGAGGCGCTCGACGTCGTCGACAGTGAACTTGCGATACCCCGAGGGCGTCCGCTGCGGCTCGATGAGCCCCTCCGACTCCAGGAAACGGATCTTGGAGATGGTCACTTCGGGAAACTCGTCGCGCAACACGTTCAGCACCGTGCCGATGCTCATCAGGCCACTGTCCGTGGCGGCGGTACCGTGCCCGGCACCGCCGCTCGGTGTATGAAGCATGGACCTTCCCTTGGGGTCCCCCCGGACAGTGTCCGGAGGAGGGTCAGTAACCCCGCTGGCTCGCGTAGAAGACCAGCCGGTACTTGCCGATCTGCACCTCGTCACCGTTGTTCAGAGCGACCTGGTCGATCCGCTCGCGGTTCACATACGTGCCGTTCAGGCTGCCCACGTCGGCCACCGTGAACGAGCCGTCCGGGACACGGCGGAACTCCACATGCCGACGCGAGACCGTCACGTCGTCCAGGAAGATGTCGCTCTGCGGGTGACGGCCGGCCGTGGTCAGGTCGCCGTCCAGCAGGAAGCGACTGCCCGAGTTCGGGCCACGGCGCACCACCAGGAGCGCGGAGCCGAGCGGCAGCGCGTCGACGGCCGCCTGTGCCTCCGGGGAGAGCATGGGCATCTGCGTCTGGCCGGTGGCCTCGGCGTCGTAGGCCTCAAGCCCGGAGATGGAGATCGTGGACGTGGTCTCGGAGGGCCGCTCGGGCGTCGCACCGGGCCGCAGCGGCGCACCGCAGTTGGAGCAGAAGCGACTGTTCTCCGCGTTGCGGTTACCGCACCTCGTACATACCAGGGCCGACATGGACGGATCCTCCTGCCGCGGCTGCCCGCCAGGGGCGTTGGACGCGTACGGGTCGGCGGAAAACCCTCCACCCGTACTTGAGGTTGACGGTTGCCCGAAACCTATGCCTCCGGACTGGGCAGGGTCAACAGACGGCGCGCCCTGACCTCCCGAAACGTCACCCCCCGGGCCACCGACCTGGTCCCGGTACAGCGGGCGCTGGCCCTCCGCGTCAGGCTGTGCGCGATGGCGGGCGGTCGCATTGTCGCTGCCCTCTCGCGCGCTCTTTCCGAACAACTTCGCAAACAACTTCACGGGCGATTCCCCTTGACCGAAACAGACCCGCCCGTGGGGCAGGACGAACCCTGATTGAACACACCGGTCGACCCGGACACCCTCACAACGTCCGTAACCACCAGACAGTTTCCACCACGCACCACCCATTCGGTGCGCCGACCCCCCGCAACCTCATGCCCTGGCCGGACCTCCCCCATGCACCCCCGGTTCACTGCGAGGACGACCGAGCGTAGTCAGGCCGCTTCGCCGCTCGCAAGGCGTCTACGACGATCTTGTCCGACCGCTCGACGGTCGCGGTGGCCTGCTCCTTCTCAAGAGTCTGCACCACGCCTCCGGGGATGTTGAGCGCCGGTTCGAGGTCCTGCGGCTTGCCGATGACCTTGAAACGAAAAGGAGTGTTGATCTTGTTCCCGTCGACGCGCACGCCCTTGCCGGAATCCGTCAGATAGGTCCCCGCGACGACTCGCACGCCGTTCACCTGGATCGCCTCCGCGCCGGCCGCGCGCAGCTCCTGGATCGCGTCGAGCAGCATGTCCGCCTCGACCGTCCCCTTCGTGTCGTCGATGGTCATCGTGATGCCGGGCCCCTGCGCGGCAACCGTGCCCGCGAGGATCCCGAGCTGCCTCTCCTTCTCGATCGTCTGCTTGCGAGCTTCCTCGGCCTGGTCAGAGCTGTTCTCCAGCTCGTCGCGCTGGTTCTCGAGGCCCTGCTTCTCGTCTTCAAGACGCTGAGTACGGTCGTCCAGTTCATCGAGGATGCGCACAAGATCTTCCTGGCGCGCGCCCCGCAGCGCGCTGTCGCTGTCGCTGTTCGACGCGACCTGAACGGCCAGGCCGAAGCCCAGCCCGAACAGCAGCACGGCCACGATGAGTTGGGCCCGGGTGACGCGCGGCGGCCACAGCCCCTTCGCCAGTCGCTCGCGCCCGGTCAGCCCCGGCTGCCCCTGAGCGTCGGCCTCGTCCGCCCGCGGCACGGCCCCGGCGGGCGATTCCTCGGGGAGTTCCTCGCGCAGCCCGTTGTCGGGGGTCTCGTCCTGGTTGCTCATCGGCCTCATGCCCGGAAGACGTGCCGGCGGATCGCGGCAGCGTTCGAGAAGATACGGATCCCGAGCACGACGACGACACCGGTCGACAGCTGGGCACCCACACCCAACTTGTCGCCCAGGAACACGATCAACGCGGCCACGACGACGTTCGACAGGAACGACACGACGAAGACCTTGTCGTCGAAGATGCCGTCGAGCATGGCCCGCAGACCTCCGAAGACCGCGTCCAGTGCCGCCACGACGGCGATCGGCAGATAAGGCTCGACGACCGCCGGAACCTCGGGCCGGACCAACAGGCCGGCCACGACTCCCACGACGAGGCCCAGTACGGCGATCACGATGTGCCCTTCTCAGTTCTCGGCTGTGCTGTACGTACGATCACACTCGGTGCGGCGGGCAGCCGGAGGTCCCCCTCCGCGGAGATGGCGGTCCGGATGCCGAAGTTCTCCTGAAGGGCGTGCAGATACAGCCCGTCGGCGCTGTTCTGGAACCTGGTGCTCAGCCTTTTCCCGTCCCCCACGGCAAGCACGGTATACGGCGGTACGAGCGGCTTGTTGTCGACCAGTATCGCGTCACCCGCGGCGCGGATCGCCGACAGGGCGGTCAATCGCTGTCCGTTGATGGAGACGGCCTCGGCGCCCGACGCCCACAGCCCGTTGACCACGCGCTGCATGTCGCGGTCACGCACGCGCCCGGTGTCGGAGAACCCCGCGGTCTCGCGCGGATCACCGTCGCCTCCCGTGGTGGCTTCCTTGGCGTCGTCCACGACCAGTTTCACGCCAGGACCGTGCACTTCGGTGGCCCCCGAAAGGAGGTCCATGAGTTCGGCCTGGTCGCTCTCGCCGCTCTTCTTGAGCGCTTCGCGCTGCCGTGTGCTCACGTCGCCGCGCAACTTGTCGACGGTGTCCTCAAGCCCATCCGCCGCCTCGGTCTCCTGGTCGATCCTGTCGACCAGTTCCTCGCGCTCCTTGGCGACCACAGGCGCGGCCACTCGCGCCTGAGCCGCTCCGACGGTCACGACGAGGGCCGCGAGCACCAGGCCGGCGGCGAGCCCGAGCTTCGCTCGAAGGGTCTTGGGCATGCCACCCGTGCCTTCGGCCTTCTTCCGCGCCGCAGCCTCGGCATACCCCTCGTCGAGGCTGTGATCCATGACATTGGTGAGCAGCGACATGGACGCGTCCGGACGCGACGCGCGCGTGGGGGTGCTCCGAACGGGGGGCTGCTGCGGCATGCCGCACATCGTCGCACGTCGCGACCACTACCTCCGAATGGCCCCACCGGCGTGCCGGACAGGCCCCCTTGGGGACACTTGTCCGGCACGCACGTGTGTTATGCGTCTCAGCGCCCTGCGCTGTCCACGACCGCCGACCACTCGTCGAGCAGGGCCTGCGCGGAGGCGTCGTCCGGCCCCTCCGCCCACAGATGCGTGACCGCCTCGGCCGGGTCCGGCAGCACCATCACCCAACGCCCGTCGGTCTCCACCACCCGCACCCCGTCGGTGGTGTCCACGAAACGATCTCCGGCCGCCTCGACGACTCGTCGCATCACAAGTCCCTTGACGGCCCAGGGAGTCGCCAGATCCCGCTTGAGGACGTGCGCCCGCGGAATCCGCGCGTCGATCTGGCTCAGTGTCAACTGCGTCCGCCCCACCAGCCCGATCAGCCGTACGAAAGCCGCCGTACCGTCGAAGACACTGCTGAACTCGGGGACGATGAAGCCACCCTTGCCGTCACCACCGAAGATCGTCGAGTCGTCGCGCCCGACCCGGGTCAGATCGTCGGGAGAGGTCGTCGTCCACTCCACCTGCGTACCGTGATACGCCGCCACCTGCTCGGCGATCCTCGTGGTGGTCACCGGCAGGGCCACCCGGCCACTGCGCCGGTCCGCGGCCACCAGGTCGAGCAGGACGAGCAGTGCCCGGTCGTCCTCGATGATCCGGCCCTTCTCGTCCACCAGGGACAGCCGCTCGCCGACGGGGTCGAAGCGCACCCCGAACGCGGCACGCGAGGACGCCACGATCTCACCGAGGCGGACCAGCCCCGACCTACGCATGTCCGCCGTCTCTGTCGGCCTGGACTCGTCGAGACCCGGATTGACGGTCAGCGAGTCCACCCCGAGCTTGCCGAGCAGACTGGGAAGCACCAGGCCCGCACTACCGTTCGATGCGTCGACGACGACCTTGAGTCCCGACTCGGCGATACCCGTGGTGTCGACGTTCCGCAACAGCGAACCGGTGTACGAGTCGAAGACACTCGCCGGAAAGTACAGGTCCCCGATCTCACCCGGGAACGCTCGCCGGTACTCCTGGCGTGCGAACACCCGGTCCAACTTCCGCTGGCTGCCCTGCGAGAGGTCAGCCCCGCGCCCGTCGAAGAACATGATGTCCACGGAATCCGGCACCCCGGGCGTGGTCCGGATCATGATCCCGCCGGCACTGCCCCGCGCGGTCTGCTGACGGGCTACGGGCAGCGGTACGTTCTCCAGGTCTCGTACGTCGATGGCGCTGGCCTGCAGCGCGGAGATCACCGCCCGTTTGAGCGCCCGGGCGCCACGGGAGTGGTCTCGGGCCGTGGTGACGGTCGAGCCCTTCTTGAGCGTGGTGGCGTAGGCGCCGGCGATACGAACCGCCAGCTCCGGCGTGATCTCCACGTTGAGGATCCCAGAGACACCGCGCGCGCCGAAGAGGTGCGCCTGCCCCCTGGACTCCCAGATGACAGACGTGTTGACGAAGGCGCCGGCCTCAATGGTCTTGAACGGGTAGACCCGTACGTTGCCCTGCACGATCGATTCTTCGCCGATCAGGCACTCATCCCCGATGACCGCGCCGTCCTCGATCCGGGCCGCGCGCATGATGTCGGTGTTCTTTCCGACGACACAGCCCCGCAGGTTGCTGTGCTGCCCGATGTACACGTTGTCGTGAACGACGGCCTTGTGCAGAAAGGCCCCGCTCTTCACGACGACGTTCGAACCTACGACGCTGTGCTCACGGATTTCCGCACCGGCCTCGACCTTGGCGTAGTCCCCGATATAGAGGGGCCCACGCAGATCGGCGTCGGGGTGCACCTCGGCGCCCTCGGCCACCCATACCCCTGGGGAGAGCTCGAAGCCGTCGATCTCGACGTCGACCTTGCCCTCCAGGACGTCGGCCTGAGCCTTCACATAGCTCTCGTGAGTACCGACGTCCTCCCAGTAGCCCTCCGCGATGTAGCCGTAGACCGGCTTGCCCTCCTTCATCAACTGCGGGAAGACATCGCCGGACCAGTCGACGGGCACATCGGGCTCGACATAGTCGAAAACCTCGGGCTCCATCACATAGATGCCGGTGTTCACTGTGTCCGAGAAAACCTGTCCCCAGGTCGGCTTCTCGAGGAAGCGCTCGACCTTTCCCTCCTCGTCGACGATGGTGATGCCGAATTCGAGGGGGTTGGGTACACGCGTCAGACAGACTGTGACCAGCGCGCCCTTTTCCTTGTGAAAATTGACGAGCTCAGTGAGATCGAAGTCGGTCAGGGCATCACCGGAGATGACGAGGAAAGCATCGTCCTTCAACGCCTCTTCGGCGTTCTTGACGCTTCCGGCGGTACCGAGTGGCTTCTCCTCGTTAGCATAGGTGAGCTCCATACCGAGCTCCTCACCGTCACCGAAGTAGTTCTTGACCAGTGAGGCCAAGAACTGGACGGTGACGACAGTCTCGTTGAGCCCATGCCTTTTGAGCAGCCGCAGAACGTGCTCCATGATCGGCCGGTTGACTACTGGCAGGAGCGGCTTGGGCATGCTTGAGGTCATAGGGCGAAGGCGCGTGCCTTCGCCTCCGGCCATCACGACGGCCTTCATGTCGGAAGCGTCCTCCTCTAAAAGATGACGGTCTAGCCGACTCCACCCGTCCAGATTGTCCCGCACTTTTCCCGCGCGGGCCATCCGGCTGATACAGCCACGGCTACGGGCGAGTTCGGTCGGCCATGGCGTCCGCACGAACCAGACGGCGGACCTGTACCACGTAGAGGACTCCTGCCCACCAGTACAGCGTTGTACCCCATCCGGCGAACGCCCATCCGAAAACAGCAGCGAGTGACGGAAGCCATCCGCTTCCGTCACTGAGCAGAAGCAGCGGGAACGCGTACATCAGGTTGAAGGTGGCGGCCTTGCCCAGGAAGTTCACCTGCGGCGGCGGATAGCCGTGACGCCTGAGGATGCCCACCATCACCAACAGCACCAGCTCTCGCGCCAGAAGTGCAGAGGTCAACCAAATAGGCAGAATCTCGCGCCAGGTGAGACCTACAAGAGTCGAGAGAATGTAGAGCCGGTCGGCCGCGGGGTCGAGGAGCCGGCCGAGGCTGCTGATCTGGTTCCATCGCCGGGCCAGCATGCCGTCCAGGTAGTCGCTCACGCCGCTGAGAGCCAGCACCAGGAGCGCCCAGCCGTCACTCTCGGGACCACCGAACTCAGGCCTGAGAATCAGCCACAGGAAGAGCGGCACGCCTGCGAGACGCGCCATGCTGAGGATGTTGGGGATGGTGAGGACCCGGTCCGTCTGTACGCGGGTCTCCTGGACCTCCACCCGGGGGCCTCCTGTGGGAAACGTGCCAACGATGCTCCCTGACCTTACCCCAACGCAAAAAAGCTCTGGCCCTTGGGCTTGTGTGCCCAAGAGCCAGAGCTCTAAAAGGAGTTCGGCGGCGTCCTACTCTCCCACAGGGTCCCCCCTGCAGTACCATCGGCGCTGTAAGGCTTAGCTTCCGGGTTCGAAATGTAACCGGGCGTTT